>JBILUF010000049.1:0-10059 GCA_044371155.1 Bdellovibrionota bacterium | reverse complement strand
GTTGGGTCGCTACAAAAAGGCGCGGGGATTATCTTTTTTAACTCGCTGTTGACCGACAGCCCAGTGCACCGCCGCACACGACTCTCAAGCATTACGATTCGGGAGGCTACGGCTGACGGCGCAGCGCCACGCTTTACCTCTTTCGTGGGGCTCTTTACCTCTAAAGCGGTCACCCAAGAGTGCTCCTCAATCCCGTTTATACGGCAGAAGTTCCGCGAGCTGATTCGTTTGGAAGGATTTGCCGAAAATACGCATGATTTCAAGAGTGCTGAAAATATCATCGATAGCCTTCCAAAAGAGACGACGCTGGGGCTCGACCTCCAGTCTCTGCAGTTGATTGTGAACTCAGTGTTGGGTGTCGCTACCAGCAGTGAAACGGTGACCTCGGTGTGGCCTGATCAGGAGGGGCGAGGGGTCTATGTCCTTGTAGTGATGACTCGTTCCAGGTTTGATAGCGGGGTGCGCCAATCTATTGAGCACTATCTAGAGCGGCTTTTTAAGGCTCATCCCATCACGAACGAGCATCATCTCGATATAACTAATCGTCCGGTCGTGCGCCTTTACTTCTATGTGCCGACCTCAGTGGTGACACTCAAAGGGTTACGGGTCGATGAAGTGCGAGGCGAGATCTCTGCGCTAGCCCGTAGCTGGAACGAGGAGCTACAGCTTGCTCTTACCCAGCGGTACAAAAACGGCGCTGTGGCAACCTTGATGGATAGGTATGAGGAGGCTTTTGCGGAAGGATACCGTGCTTCTCAGACGGCGCTTGATTGCGTGGAGGATATTTCACAGATCGAAGCGCTATCTGCGACCGCGCCAGTGCAGGTGGCTCTGGCTAATCCTGATCCAGTCGAACCACATACCGCTACATTAGTAGTGTATTCGATGGGAGAGGATATCACGATTAGCCAAGCGGTGCCGGTACTTGAGAATTTCGGTTTTTCAGTGATCAATGAGCGCGCTTGGAAGATCCGCCCATCTGGACGCCCCACAGTCACTAGTAACCGCTTCCGTGTCAAGACACGCTCCGGAAATCCCATTAACGTGGAGCGTTTCAAAATGCTCGTGCCGCCAGCGATGGTGCAGGCGTTCCGGGGAGGCAAAGACAACGATATCCTTAATACCCTTTGTATCGAGGCCGGACTTGATCTGCGCGCCGTCTCAGTTGTGCGCGGATACTGTCGCTTCCTCTGGCAGGTAAAGCGATTTGCAAGTCGCTTCTCGATTTATCGAACCGTGGCCCAAAATCCGAGCTTGGCGCTGCGACTTTGGAATCTATTCGAGATAAGATTCAACCCCGCCTCAAAAGCTTCCATCCAAGAGCGCGCAACACAGGCCCAAGACGAGGCCGCACGGTTTGTGGAGTCGCTGCGTGGGATGAAAGATATCAACACCGATCGGACCTTCCGAGCATTGTTGATGTTACTAGAGCATACGGTGCGAACAAACTTTTATCAGGGACATGAGTTCCTGGCGTTGAAGTTCCGCTCTGATGCGATTGATATTATGCCGCAGCCGCGCCCTATGTTTGAGATCTTTGTGCATTCGCCGAAGGTCGAAGGGGTGCACCTTCGAAGTGGCATGGTAGCGCGTGGTGGTATCCGCTGGAGTGACAGGGTGGATGATTACCGCAGCGAGGTGCTTGGCCTGATGAAGACCCAGCGGATCAAAAACGCTCTGATCGTGCCAACCGGCGCGAAAGGAGGGTTTATTGTGAAGAATCTACCAGCTGACCAAAAGCTGGTGCCCGCTGCGGTGCAAGAGGCCTACTCTGAGTATATCCGCGCGATGCTTTCAATCGCTGACACTCGGAAAGATGGCCAGGTGGTGCGTCCTGCGCAGGTATTAGCGTATGAGGGGGATGACCCATATTTCGTGGTGGCTGCTGACAAAGGCACCGCAACGTTCAGTGATGTTGCAAATCGCCTCGCCGTCACTGAGTTTGACTTCTGGCTGGGGGATGCCTTCGCTTCGGGTGGGTCAAACGGCTATGATCATAAGAAGTATGGTATCACTGCCAAGGGTGGTTGGGAGTGCGTACAGCGACACTTCCGTGATCTGGGGATGGAGTTTGAAATGACTCCGTTCACCGCAGTGGGTGTCGGCGATATGGCCGGCGATGTCTTTGGTAACGGACTGCTACTGAGCCGCCAATTCAAGCTGCTCGCGGCCTTTAATCACAAGCATATCTTTCTTGATCCAAATCCTGATCCAGAGCGATCCTTTGAGGAGCGCACCAGACTGTTTGAACTGAAGGGTTCGCAGTGGAGTGACTACAATCCTGCAGTCCTAAGTGTAGGTGGTGGCATCTTCGAGCGTTTTGCAAAGGAGATACCGCTAAGCCAGGAGGTGCGCAGGGCTTTGGGTATCGATGCTGAGGTGCCAGCCGCGATTAGTGGCGAGGCCTTGATAAATCTGATTCTCAAGGCGCCGGTTGATCTGTTGTGGAACGGAGGGATCGGCACCTATGTGAAGTCACGACTGCAAAGCCATGCCGAGGTTAGTGATAGCGCCAATGATGCGGTGCGCATTAATGCGGATGAGCTGCGCTGCCGGGTGATTGGCGAGGGGGGCAATCTGGGGCTCACCCAGCTGGCACGTATTGAGGCGGCTCGTGGAGGAGTCGCTCTAAATACTGATGCCATCGATAACTCTGGAGGAGTCGATCTCTCTGATCACGAGGTCAACTTAAAAATATTCTTTAGCCGACTGATGCAGGAGAAACGGCTGTCAATCGAGGAGAGAAATACGGTGCTCCGAGAGATGGCACATGAGGTGTGTGAATCAGTGCTCGATCACAACCGCAGCCATGCACTTCTCCTTTCAATAGCGGCAGCATCATCTGCAAAGAGTATCCCGCATTATCAGGCGCTATTGCGAGATTTAGTTAAGCTGGGCCTTGTCAATCGAGCTCTGGACAATCTGCCCGATGATGATGAGCTGCAAGATAGGCAGGAAGAGGGTCTCGGGCTCACACGACCAGAGCTGGCAGTCTGTGTCGCCACTACCAAGATGTGGGTTAAAGATCTGTTGCTTGCCTCTGACTTTCTAGAGGATCCGACACTGCACGAGCTGCTGTTGGAATATTTTCCAAAGACTGTACAGGAGCGCTGGGGTAAGGAGATCCCTCAACATCCCCTGGCCAGGAATATCCTCGCCAGCCAGATAGCGAATACCCTAGTCGATGGTATCGGGATTACCCAGCTCCATCAGATGAGTGTTCACTATGGAGTGCAGGCGGTGCGGGTGATCGAATGTGCGGTAGCGGCTGAGCTTATGCTTGGCACCCGACATCTTCGCTCGCAGCTGATTGCCGGGGAGCCATCGATTGGTACGGCCCATTTCCGGACGATGGTTGATGGCCTCAGTGGAGCATTAGTTGAGGCGACAGGGTGGCTACTGAATCGTCACGGAAGTGCCGTGCGACTAGCATCGCTTGTGGAGCGGTACCGCAAATCGTGGCGGGAGCTCTCTAGTGAAGTATTACCTGGAGAGATGCGTCAGCGGTATAATGCGCGTAAGGAGCGACTCGTGAGCTTGAAGCTTTCGGCTGAGAGAGCGAACTCGCTCTGCTTAGCTCCTGAGGTAGCCAGTATGCTAGACCTGCTCTGGTGTGCTCAGCAGTCGGGAAGGTCATTCGCAGATGCAGCACTTGTGTACAGCACAGTGACAGAGCAGTTAATGCTGGATGCATTGATTCGGCGATGTCGAGATACAGAGCCGCGTAACCGCTGGGATGGGGAGCTGCTGGTTGGTACTGAAGGGGACATTCGCGGTAGTGCAGCAGGACTTACGATGCAAATCCTCGCTCAAGATCAGGCCACGGAGCCACAGGTCATTGCGTTCCTGCAACAGGCCATCGCCTTAGATCGCTGGCGAACAGGGGTTGCTGAGCTTATTCAGCGTGCACCAGAGGTGTCGTCATTGGCGGTATTGGCTCGCCAGCTACAGGGGTTTGCGCGGGTGTAAGAAAGCGCGAAGGGGGCTTTCACACTACCGATAGAGGGGCTGCATCCCTTAGCGGACGCAGTGCGCGATCAATTAAACTGAGCGCAATTGGTCACTATAAAAACCGTCTTTAACATCTTGTTTTTACGCTTTATTTCTATCCATGGCCTGGCCTTTAGGCTGCCATACACGTACAGGCTGGCACGAAATAAGTACGTTTAGGCACCTGGTTGGGTTAAGCTCACGGGCGGCTAGCGAGTTAAGCACTGTTTCTGCGGTTGCGCCCTGATGGCGAGCATACACGGAGCAAAGCGGACTGTGATGACCTCGAAGACGTTTATTTTTTGCAGGGACTGCTAACGCGTGAGTCGCACCGCAGAGAAGATCCCAGCCAGTATTCAGGGGATTAATACAGCCCCGCAGGCGGCCTGCCCAGTGGCTGCACCTCTTTCGGTATTATGGATAGCACCAGAGTCATCTCAATGCCTACCGGTGCGGGCAGCCTTTGAAAAGCTAGGGATAGAGCTCCACAGATTTGACTGGATCTCGAATTGGGCCGATGCGGCCTCTCGAATAGAGGATCAGGACCTGCATCTTATTCTGGTCTCTGAGCGCATGGGGATGGTCCCGCCGCAGATTATTGATCCAACTCTTGGAGTAGCTCGGCAGCTGCCACCATGCGTATTAGTTGCCGACCGGCCCATAAGAGCGGCAACTCTCCGTTCCGACCCTTGTTTCATAGATCAGGTGGAGTTAGCGCAACTGCCCATGGCGCTTCGCGCTCGAATCCTGGCGATAGTTGCTGAGCGTGCCGAGTGGATGCGGATAGTTGAGCATCATCGTGCATTTGAGAGTTTACTTGCTTCGTTGTCGACGCAATTCATTCAAATCCCTCTCCATGAGCTTGATGCTGGTATCGAGGAGGCGCTGCTTCGGTGCGCGCAGTTCTGCAAAGTCGAGAGGGCATTCATTATGCTTCTCTCTGAGGATCGTGAGAGTTTCTCGATGTCCTATGAGTGGAGCGCTGACGGAATACCGCCAGCCTCGCATCACTATCAGCAGCTTTCAATCGCTCCTGTTGTATGGGCAGCCGATCGGCTCGCAGCAGGGGAGATAATTGCATTTGATGACCTCAGTCAACTCCCTCCTGAGGGAGCGCATGTGCGGCAGCTTGCATTAACTCGCGGCGTGCAATCCATCGCGGTGGTCCCATTATTTGCTGCTGGAGTGTTGGTGGGAGGGCTTGGGTTCTCACATATTACGAAAGCTGAAAGATGGAGTGAAGACACCATCTCTCTTCTTAGGATCTTAGGAGAGATTCTTGCCAACGCAGTGCAGCGAAAAAAAACTGAGGTTGCGGTGCACGAGTCTGAGGCTCGCCTCAGGACTTTGGTGGAGAGCCTGGGTGAGGGGATCCTGTTTGGGGACCGTGACGATGTGCTGCTGCATGTGAACTCTCGCATGTGTGAAATGACTGGATACTCGCGGGAGGAGATGATTAGTGCAAGAGTTCATGAGATTCTCCTTCCAGAGGGCGAGGGGCACAAGATTCAAGAGCGCACGCGTCGGCGACTTGAAGGGTTAGCCGAGTCCTATTCGATTTTATTGAGGCGAAAGGACGGCAGTCGATTCTGGGCCGAGATTAATGCCGCTCCGATATACGGGGCTGATGGTCAGATTGTCGGAACTGTTGGTGCAGTCACCGATATAAGTGACCGCAAGCAGGCGCTTGAAGCGCTTCAAGCTAGTGAGGGGAAATATCGAGATCTCGTCGAAACCTCCTCAGACCTTATCTGGTCGGTCGATGTGGAGGGACGGTGGACCTTTGTGAACCAAGCGGCCGCTCGGATCTATGGGTACCAACCGAGCGAGATGTTGGGGCAGCCGTTTACTGCTTTCATGCGCTCAGAGCGGGCGCAGCGCGATCTAGAGACGTTTAAGCGAATTCTTCACGGCGAGGCGGTCTTTCAATTCGAGACCGAGCATATCCGTAAAGACGGCGCTCCTATAGTACTGAGCTTTAATGCGATTGTTCTGAGAGATAAGCATGGAGAGGTTACTGGGGCCACCGGCACAGCTACTGATATTACCCTCCGCAAAGCTGCTGAGGCCGCACTTTCGAAAAGCGAGGAGCGATTTAAGCGTTTCTTTGAACTGCCTTTAATTGGTGTTGTGGTAGCAAGCGCGGACAGGCGCTGGTTGGATGTAAACGAGCGGTTCTGCGGGATGCTGGGGTATTCTCGGGAGGAGCTCGTCGGAAGAAGTTGGAGTGACTTTGTACACCCTGAAGATTTGCCAAAGAATATCTCCGTTATCACAGCTGCGATCGAGGGGAGGCTCGACCAGTGGTCCTATGACAAGCGATTTATCCGCAAGGATGGATTGATCTTGCATGTCACGACCTCCGGCGCCTGCGTCCGAAAAAGTGATGGGACAGTGGATTACTTCCTCGTGCTACATCAGGATATCACAGAGCGCACCCGCTCAGAGGGCGAGATGCTGCGACAACGGCAGTTTCTGCGTGAGGTAATCGATGCAAGCCCGAATGTGATCTTCGCTAAGTCTAGGGATGGACGATACACTTTGGCGAATCGCTCCATGGCAGAGCTTTATGGTTTCTCGGTGGATGCTATCGAGGGGATGAGCGACTTTGAGCTCGTCGACCGCGATGAGGCCCAGAAGTTTATTGAGAGTGACAAGCAGATAATCGAGACCGGCAGGACATATTTCAACGCAGAGGGGTCACACACAGATCCAGCCACGGGGCAGGTGAAGTATTTTCAGACCGTTAAGAAGCCTCTTCTCGACCAGCAGGGGCAGGTGGAGGCCATCCTGGGTGTGGCTTGGGATATCACCGAGCGCAAGCGAGCCGAGGAGAAGTCAATGCGCTTGCAACGGCAGCTTTTGCAGTCACAAAAGATGGAGGCGATCGGTCAGTTGGCGGCAGGGATCGCCCATGATTTAAATAATGCTCTCGCTGCGGTAGTGGGACATCTGCAGCTTTTGAAGTTAGGAGCAGCTGATGCAGCCAAAAGCGAGCATTCGATTGATACAGCGCTTACTGGCTGCAAACGTGCCACCTCCTTGATTGAGCAGCTTCTAGGCTTCTCCCGACAGGGAAAATACAATACTACTACGGTGTCACTTGAGCGGGTCGCCCGGGAAACGATTGATTTCTTACGCAAGGTGCTTGGGGCAGAGATTGAAATTGTTATTGAGCCTCCTTCTAAAGAGCTCTTTGTGATCGGTGACGCATCCCAGATTCAGCAGGCTCTAACTAACCTCATTATCAATGCCAAACAGGCCATGCCATCGGGAGGACGAATCACTTTCCGGTTTGGCGTTAAACAGGTAGATAGGCCCGAGCGGTTTAATCCCTCTGCGCTTCCCGGATCATTTTGTGTTGTCAGTGTAGAGGATACTGGCACTGGGATCGCACCCGAGAATGTCGACAAGGTATTTGATCCATTTTTCACGACGAAAACCCAGTCTAACGGCACAGGGCTTGGTCTCTCGACGGTGTACGGAATGCTCCAAAGCCATGGTGGATGGGTAGAGCTCGAATCAGAGCTCGGACGAGGGAGTGAGTTCTTGCTCTTCTTCCCTGAGGCCAAGGGGGCGGTGCGTGAGGTGGTACAGACGAGCCCGAAGGAGGTCCAGAGCTGCTCTGGAACAATCGTGGTGATCGATGATGAACCGGTGCTAGTGGAGCTTGGTAAGGAGTTCCTGACTCGCGCTGGATTTAAGGTGCATGGATTTTCCGATGTTGAGGAGGCCCTGCAGTGGTATCGACGTCACTGGGCGGCGGTCGATATGATCGTACTTGATATGAAGATGCCTGGAATGGATGGCTCGGAGTGTTTCCACCAGTTAAAACATATTCATCCCGACGCACGTGTAGTGATGCTCTCAGGCTACAGTCAGGATCAGGCTGCCCAGGATCTCCTCAATCGTGGCGCGCTGCGATTCTTTCAAAAGCCACTTAAGTACCCCGATTTGGTGCAGTGGATAGCGAATACATTATCCAGCACACGAGCGGCCTAGCATCCAGCCCTTCTTGAGCTTTAAAGACCGAGCCATTGCGTTTGAGATCGTACCGTTTTTCGAGCAATGACTTACTGGACAGGTCGGCTCCCGGCTGAGAGTGAGGAGGGAATCTCGGCAATTTGCTCACCGAGCCTTTCATAAATCTCAGTCAGTCGCCGAGAGAATATATCAAAGGTGTAACGTTCCTCGGCAAACTGCTGCGCTGCCGCACCGACTTTGGCTCGTAGCGTCGGTGATTTGATGGCCTGTAGCAAGGCTTCGCCATACCCTGCTGGGGTTGGTGCCCCCAGAAATGCGATCCGTTCATCCATCACCTGGGTATGTGTGGGAAGCTGGGTGGCGACCACTGGCTTTCCAGAGTGCAGGTATGAGTAGATCTTCATCGGCGTATTATTACCCTTGATCCGTGGTGATAGCAGTAGGTCGGCCTGCTTCAGGTAGGTATCAAGCGATGATACTGGGCGCGGCCCAAGAAACCGCACCTGAGAGGCTATCCCTAGGGCCGCACTGCGATCGGCATAGTAGGTGACATGGTCAGGTCGGCCGCCGATAATCACGATGCTAGTCTGCGGCACCTCAGAGATGATGCGGGCATAGCTCTCAAGCAGTAAGTCTATGCCTTGGTAGCTCTCTAAATTGCCGATATACACCAAAAGCAGATGACTTGTGGGGACATTCGCCTCGGCGCGTAGATCGCGCTGCGTATCCTCTGTATTGCGACCAAGAAGTGAGATGTCATGTAGCACCTGGGTGTTGGGTGAGCCATGCTGGTGGGCTATTGCTGCAAGAGCGTCGCACACCGGTACCACTGCCAGGCTCTGCCGCACCGCAATTCGTTCGCAAAAAGACAGCAGCGGCTGAAGAGGGCGTAGCATCCGCCATTTTTCAGTTAACTGCAGGGCTAGCGATGAATCCATGTCGTAGAGATACGGAATGCCAAACAGCAATTTAGATAAAAGCGCGATGAAGACAGCCTCTTCAACAGCATGCACCAACGCGTATTGCTGCCGACGCGCTCGCCAGATTAAACGTAGGGAGGTAATCAGGAAGAGTATGTCGCAAAGGAGCTTCTTGAGTGAGATTCCCGGGCCGATCCCGCTGAGCCAGGAGGGCGCCCAGATCCGATGAATTGTTGTATTCGGAATCTGAATCGTCTCTCCCTCGTGATATGTCAGTAGATCAACCCGGGCAGCGTCGTTTTTGGCCAACACCTCCAGCGCTAGTCGCACAGCGATGGGAGTCCCGCGCTCTTGGAAAAAAGGCTGAGGGGCAAGAAAGAGTATTCGCATACCGCCAGGAACTATAGCAGAACTTTGTATGGAGACCTATTCTCTACCAAAGAGCCTGGTGCGAAGCCGGTACAGGTTATCTCGAACCCACACCCGTAGAGCTCGGCGCTGGCTATTGGCCCAGAATAGCCAATAGCCACTACCCAGAAAGAACCGTAGGGCGCCTGCTCTCCAGCGAGGCAGGAAGCAAAAGATATGGGTGAGCATATGAATCTCTGTGGCAAGGAATTGCCAGCCGCGGTGCCGTGGGAACTCGGCTATCTCCTCTCCGTACGAGGGGATCGGCTTGCCCTGTCGGCGGTGGGTTTCGATAACTCGGAAGGCCCGCCACCGCTTCTCTGAGGCCATGAGCTTATTCGATGCTAGCGCCTCACGACGAGTGACCTCGACCGAGGTGAGTTTGCCAGAGGCGACGAGATCGTCAAAAATCGCTTTGCCCCGCGCCGTGCGGATAAGGCCAAAGCTCCAACCCTCATAAAAATTCACAGAGTTCTGCGGGGGCGCCATCCAGGGATCTCCCACGCTAATATCAGCAAAGTCGGAGAGGCCATCAAAGCAGGTGGTGCAGCGCTCTGGGGTATAGAGCCGATATAGGACATTGATGACCTCAATCGATGTTGGGCGATAGCCAGAGCGCTCCCCAAAATATACGGGATACATGCTGCCATCAGCGAGCTCAAGATACGGCGTGCCAGGATGCTTTCCTATCCGTGAGATAAACCGTCTCGCCCCATGCGCCTTTTCTCCGAGCCCTTCCCAGATAACCCGGAACGCC
>JBILUF010000033.1:0-11521 GCA_044371155.1 Bdellovibrionota bacterium | reverse complement strand
GCCAAATTTCTAAGTGCATCCGGCTCGGGTACCTTATCGGACGCGATCAAGGCCATTAACTACATGGTCGATCTAAAGAACAGCGGGGTAAACATACGGGTGATCAATAACTCCTGGGGTGGTGGGGGATACTCGGCTGTTCTTAACAGCGCTATCGAGAGGGCGAATGATGCCGGGCTGATATTCGTCGCTGCCGCCGGAAATGAGTCCAATGACAACGACGCAAATCCGCAGTACCCATCGGGGTATGAAATGCCGAACGTTGTTTCTGTGGCCGCAGTTGATCAGGAAGGGAACGTTGCATCCTTCTCGAACTACGGGACCAACACGGTTGATATTGCGGCGCCAGGGGTAGGCATTCTTAGTACCGTCCCTGGTGGTGGCTATGCTCGGTATAGCGGCACCTCAATGGCAACTCCGCACGTGGCTGGAGCGTTGGCCCTATTACTTGGAAACGAGCCGGGACTGACCGCCGCGCAGGCAATAGCGCGCCTTTATGACAGCGGGAAACCGATGGCTACCCTTACTGGAGCTGTGCGTACGGGTCGGATGTTGAATCTGGGGCGGTTGATCTCTGGCGACACCAGTCCAATTCCTCCGCCGCCACAGGCCGGGCCAGGATGCAAATACACCGTGACAGAGATAAGTGATGCTCCAGATACCTCCGCGGACGATGCGCCGGTGGTTATCAACGCGGATGACGGAAACTATTACACCGTTTCTCTCCCATTCACTGTCCCTTGGGATGGTGGAGAGGTCTCCTCGGTGACGATCTCGCCAAATGGGGTGGCCTACATGGGTACGACACCAAGCGGTAACGATTACCTTGCCGGGCCGGTGGCGCCACGCAACTCAATCGCTGTGCTTCATGCCGACCTCTATCCGAAGGGGCCGGGGTATGGAGTGAAGGTGGCGGTGGGGGGCAATTCGGTGACGATAAACTGGACTACTACCTCCTATGCACTGAAGAGTGGCGTGGCGATAATTCGCCTCACGATTCACTCCGACGGAACGGTGCAAACCTGGTATGACTTTCAGGATTCCACGCTCGAGGAATCGCTGAGCAACACCGCTACGGTGGGGCTGCGCGGCGCCTCGGCCAGCAGTGCTACCACCTTCAGTGCTGCTCAAGGAAAGGTGCATAGTGGCTTAGCTTTGGAGTACGTGCCTCAATGCGATGAAACCCCATCTTTACAGGTGCAAAGCATCAATTTGACGGGTCTCTCCAATGGGTTGCCGACTTCTCGACTTGAGCCCGGAAAGCAGCTTGCCTTGGCGCTGCGGGGCAATGGAAGTGGTGCAGTGTCTCTGCAGCTATCGATTGAGAAGTTCATCTGTAAGGAGCTTGCGGTGAAGAGCATGAGCGAGGGAGCGCTGTCCCTGGTTGGTCGGGTGCCACGCACGCTCGAGCGCTCACGGTATGTGCAGGTAGCGGTGGTTGGTACCCAACTCAAGAGCAGACTCAGCATCAAGAAGCCACGCTACTCTCGCATGAGTTCGCGTCGACTCTCTCGCAAGGAGCTCACCTCGGCATGTACTGCGATGGTGCGAAGTCTGCGCTGATCGATCAGCGAACCGCCACCCACAACACGAATAGATCGGTGGGTGGTGGTTCGCAATTAATAATTAGATCTTGCGAAAGAGAAAAAAGGGTGTCACATTAACAAAAGTGTAGGAAAGTGATCATGGGTAGTGACACTTCCTACTCTTCGCTGCACGAAAGATGAATCTCGGAGTTTTAGTGATTCATCAGAAGTTCGGTGGCGATTCGGAGCAACGAGCTCCGCGTAACAAATGCGCGGATGTTTCCTCGGAAGTTCCGATATACAACTTACGGGGAGCAAAAAAAGTTTCTCGTACTAATGTTAATGTGGAGACAAACAATGGCTACCAAGAAGAAGAAAGCTGCTACTACTAAGAAGAAAGCAACCAAGAAGAAAACCTCAAAGAAGAGATAAGATCTCTCTCTTGGTTAGATAAGGCTCGGGGCCGATTAAGTATGCTGTTTTACAGTATATTTAGTCGGCCCCGGGTCTTTTTTATTAAGGCTTTTCCAGAGGTTCCAACCGCAGTCGAGGGGGCTCCGTTCGAGGGGTGAATCAGAGTTTGAAAAGAGAGTTTTATCAGGCGGTTGAACAGTGAGTTGGTCGACCCAAAGAGTTAAGTAGTAACTCTATAAACTACAGCAATAGGTGAATCACAAGCGGCGCTCATCTATCAGTTCCTACAACGATGTTGGACCGCTCAGCGCCGAGGGCCTCACTGCGCAGATGAGAATCAAATAGCTGGCCACCCTGGAGCACCATCCGCACCTGCCAGGCATCACTTCCGTCAGGCCCATCCCGAAGAGGGAAGGCTAGGTCAACGCGCAAAACGCGCCCACCGCTGGACTTTGGAAAAGCAAAACGAAGGCCCATCCCAACATCGGCATACAGGTCGCGGGTAAGAAGAGTTCCTAGAGCCCTGTCGCTAGCTCCACCGACATCGAAGAAGGCTGCCCCGCCCATACTCATTAGGTCATAGATATCGTCAATGAAGTGCACGCGGTCCTCAAGGTTGAGCCCTACCCGTTTGTTGCCACTAAATGTATTGGCCTCGTAGCCGCGTAAAACGTTGTCACTCCCGGCCAGGAACTCACGATCTTTATCCAGGCGATCGCCGTAGTCCAGGAACAAACTTGCAGCTAGGGTGTGACGACCCACGTAAAGGTCGTCGATGTAAGAGGGGAGGAAGCTGCGATAGAATTTGAGTTCAGCGCGGGCTAAAGTGTTCTCAAATCGCTCGTTGGAGATACGTGTGTTTATACCCAGTTCGCCGCGGATAAACCCTCGGGTGCCTATTCGTCTGCCAAAGCTGCGGTTGGCATTCAGTAGCGCCGCGCTATCATCAGAGCCTAAGAAATCCGGGGCGATATGAGCACTAGCAGAGAAGGTGGCGCCGAGGTTGTAGTCCTGTACTCGCTCGAAGCGGTCGATATAATCGAGCGAGATAAAGTCTGATCTGATGCTCTCAAAAGCTAACACAGGGCCAGAGAACCGTCGATTACTGGCGAGCCCGGAGGGGTCGTTGCTTACCTCGGTTGGATCAAGGCTAAGGTCGTCATAGTCGCTCTCGTCTGCCTGCTTAAAGCGCGCCTCGGAATATGAGTAACCTAACGAGAAGCGCTGCACGGTGGTCTCGGGCTCGCCGGTGGCGGTGCTATAGCGGAAGCCAAAGTCGTTCTTGCGCTGGCGATAGATGTAGCGCACATCACCGTTTCGCCACAGACGGCCAACAGAGTCGGATTCATCACCGGTTAGCACCCATGCGCCTTTCTGGGTCAGACTGCGGTAAGGTTTGCCAAGCTCAAATACCTCACGGTGGCCGTCGTTACGCTGAAAAACTCCACCAACAAAGCTCACCGAGGAGCCCCACACCCGGTCGTCATCATACACGGCCTCAAGACCTTTCCGACCGTCCTGTTGCCGGTACAGGAACTCAGCGCGTTTTCCTAGGCCGAGAAGGTCAGATTCAGAGAGTCCGGCTTGCATGTTATTCTGGCCGGTGCCGCTGGAGTAGCCAAGTGTGGGAATAAAGGTCCAGGTGTCTTGGCAGCGCACCTCGAGATCTACCGAGTCGCCATCAACAGTGGGGATGATCTCAACGTTGCTAAGATAGCCAAGGGCGCGAAGGTTACGAACGCTTTCCTCGGCCTTAAACTGCTCATAGGAATCACCCTCCTTTATAAGCAGCTCGCGGCGTACCACGGTCTCTTTGGTGGAGATTTTGAGGCTGTTTGCGGTGCGATAAAACCCTGTGAGATTCGGATCATCAAAGATTTCCCGGACGACTACCTTGATACTTCGGATGGTTTTTCCGTCCAGCAAGGCTTTGCGTGCTGGGTCTGTTACGGCGGTGCTCTTAAAGGGGGCTGCAAGACTGTGGGCGGGCAGGGCTGCCAGGAGCGCCAGCGCTACTAGGAAAGGGCGAATGATTAGGAAAGGGCGAATGATAAGGCCTAACCTGCCGACTGAGGGGCGGCCGAGTTGTGACAGATTCAAGGGGCGCTGCGCTGAGGATGGCATGAGGTCCTTTTGGTTATGAGCGGTAACTGGATCGGATATTTCCACGGATATTTGTCACCTGCCAAGATACAAGAAGCAGCTCTTAGGTCAGGGGAGAGCTGGGGCTTGCGCAAAGATGGTAGCAGTTTCCTTTGGGGGGTAATTTTTAGGCTAGCCACCAAATATCAATATCAAGACGCATTCCGATACATCAAGTATACTAGTGAAAGGGAGTTTCGCGCGAGAACACTCATCGCTAGATGAAATTTCGCCGATAGTAAGCGGTGAGTGCACGAATGGCACCGTTCCAAAACAGGGAGACATATGTCGAAGCAGGACCAACCAACCAACCACGAAGGGGCTGAAATCAATTGTGGTAGCCCTGGCGGGGAATTCAATCCCAAGGTAAGTGCCGCTAAGCTCCTTTTTACTGGCGCTTTAGCATCTGACAACCTGCTGCCGTTCCCTCATATCTCGAAGGCTGAAGCTGAAACGTTGGGGATGGTGGTTGACTCTATCGAGAAATTCATGGCTCCCAAGGCTGAACAACATCGAGAGTACGATCGCGCGGGGGCGCAACCATCCGAGTATATCGAGGCACTAAAGGAGCTAGGGCTTTTTGGCCTTATAATCCCAGAGGAGTTTGGGGGCATTGGTCTATCCAATTCCGGCTATTCGCGGGCGCTGCAGCAAAGTAGTCGGTATGATGGCTCTACCTCGCTCACAATTGGTGCGCATTCGTCTATCGGCATGAAGGGGATTTTGCTCTTTGGCACTGCGGATCAAAAACAGCGCTACCTGCCAAAGCTTGCCACCGGGGAGTATATCGCGGCCTTCTGCCTGACTGAGCCAGGGTCGGGCTCGGATGCTGCTTCGATTAAGACCAGCGCCCGCCAGAATCCTGATGGCAGTTGGACGCTGAGCGGGGAGAAGATTTGGATTACCAACGGCGCCTTTGCTGACGTCTTTACCGTTTTTGCCCGCACAGACGGTGAGGAGGGGAGACTCACGGCTTTTATCGTGGAGCGCGATTTTGCTGGGGTGAGTAATGGCCCCAAAGAGGACAAGCTTGGTATTCGGGCGTCTGCCACCACGACCGTGTCGTTTAATGAGGTGCGAGTACCGGCCGAGAATCTTCTAGGGGAGGCCGGGAAGGGGTTTAAGATCGCGATGTCGATCCTCAATAACGGACGCACCGGTCTTGGAGGTGGCTGTGTCGGGGCGATGAAGCGGCTAATTGAGCTGGCCACCCAGCAGGCCACCGAGCGAAAGCAGTTCGGGCGGAGCATTAGTGAATTTGCCCTAATGAAAGACAAGATAGCCCAGATGACTCTGGCCTGTTTTGCTGCTGAAAGTATTGTGCAGGTGGTGGCCTCGGCGGTTGACCGGGGACATGAGGATTACTCGGTGGAAGCAGCCATCAGCAAGGTGTTTGCCTCAGAGGCGCTCTGGATGTGTGCTAACGAGGCGCTGCAGATCGCCGGCGGCAACGGATACATGAAAGATTTCCCGTATGAGCGGTATATGCGGGATTCGAGGATTAACATGATCTTTGAGGGCACCAACGAGATTCTACGACTCTATATCGGCCTATCTGGAATGAAGGATGCCGGCGAGGAGCTTAAAGAGATCGGCCGCAGCGCGGGGAAGATTTTTAATGACCCCATTAAGGGCTTTGGTGTGCTGGGTAGTTATGCTGCTAAGAGGATTTCTAGGATCGCTCCGGTGGGGCGGGATAAGATTGAGGTGGCCGAGCCGCTAAGGGAGGCTGCTGGGACTATCGAGCGGTATACGAGTCTGTTTGGTGGCGCTGTAGAGGCCACGCTAAGAAAATACGGGAAGGATATCGTTGGCACGCAGCTTGTAACCCGCCGAATCGCCGATGTGGCGATTGATCTCTATATCGGGCTTTGCATAGTTGCACGGGTGCAGACGATGATTGCGGAGAAGGGGGCGGGCGATTGTAAGCAAGAGATCGCAATGGCCACGATGTTTACGAGGGCGGCGAAGCGTCGGATGACCCAAAACATTCGGCGACTGGAGCGAAACGAGGATGAGCAGACCCTTGGGCTGGCCTCGCATATCCTGTCGCTGGGGAAGTATCCTTGGGATGTGTTTTAGTGAGATTGATCTGCAGTCTCCGGCGGGGGAGTGGGCAGGGGACTGCCAGCAATTGCTAGCAGAGCTGATCCGTGGCTACCAAGTCACCAATCTGCCTGTCCGCAAGCCACTAACGACCTTAAAAGCCTGATCCAGGTCTCCTTTGACCGCGACCATCTTGGTCGCAATTGTAAGCAGAGGTGATCAGTATCGACCAAACCATCGCTGCCCGCCTGTCGTGCCCGAATGCCACTGACGAAACTTAAAAGGCAAGAATCTGCTCCTTGGACCGCGACCATCTTGGTCGCAATAGTCCGTAGAGCTGATCCGTATCGAACAAGTCAGCGATGCGCGTGCACCTCTGACTTTGAAACTACATCTTTCAACTGTGATCAACTGCGGGCAAGATGCCCGCGGTCCAAGGAGACCAGCCATGCCCTTGATGTCTGTTGGTGGCTATTTGTTGATCGTCACGGATCAGCCCCACCACCAATTGCGGGCAAGATGCCCGCGGTCCAAAACAGCCCTAATTTCTTGCAGTTCTGATCCGTTGTAACTAAGCCAGCAATCTGCCTGTCCGCCCCGTTAACTCAAAAGCCTCAGCGCTAGCTGCGGCGCAAGGTTGGCCTGCGCCAACACAGCCGCTGCGGCCTGCTGGCGGATCTGGGTGGTGGTGAGGCTGGC
This sequence comes from Bdellovibrionota bacterium, assembly GCA_044371155.1. Classification (GTDB taxonomy): domain Bacteria; phylum Bdellovibrionota_C; class UBA2361; order UBA2361; family UBA2361; genus CAZTER01. The sequence continues at coordinate 4,694 of JBILUF010000033.1, read as the reverse complement.
AGACTCCTGGGTGACATCGACTTCCCGTATTCGCGATTCGGCAGCAAGGAAGCTCTCGCGTGCGGTCACGAGGCCGCCGAGAGCAGTGTTTACCCGACTCTGAACTGCGCCGAGGGTGCCTCTCATGTCCGCTAAATTCTGGGCGGTACGAGAGAATAGCCCGAGCGCTTGCAACGCATCACCCTTGCTCTGAAGCGAGAAGGGCTGAAGTGGGGAGATACCATCTCGGGTATTGCCAAAAAGAACCGTTGCTTCGCCGCTGTTCGAAAACGTCGTGTAGGAGTAGCTACTAACAACATTTATTACATCAGTAACGCCGTCTCCGTTAACATCTCCTGTGGTGATTTCGCCGCCGACGTCGAGCTCACCACCACCGAGACCTGTAAACGTAAGCGCGCCTAATGACCCAGTGCGACTGCCCAAACGCAGACTCAGGGCATTTCCCGGTTGTCCACCCGCTATAAGGAGATCAAGACTCCCATCTCCGTTGAGGTCAGCGAGCGCTAGGTCCGCTAGGTTGTTTAGACCAGTGGAGTAAGAGACGGCCGTGCCAAGGGTTGTTCCCCCAGCGCCCATGCGAACGGTAACAGCGCTTAAACTGCTCCCGAGTCCACCTGTTACCACATCGAGACGGCCGTCGCCATTAAGGTCTCCTAGAGCCAATGCGGAGGTGGCAGAGGCCTCGGTTGCGTAGGAAACACGAGCTTGCACCGTTCCGTCCCCGTTGCCGAGCGCGATGTTCAGCCGACCTGCCGCTCCACTCACTCCCGCTGTTACTATATCTAGCTTGCCATCATTATCGATATCGCCGAGAGAAATTGCTCTTGAGGATGAATTCTCTGTTTTGAAGGTTGTCACCATAGCCCCAAAGGTTCCCTTACCAGTTCCAAGGCGCACAGACGCGTTGCCCTGGACAGTACCCTGACCAGCCGTGACAAGATCAGGTATGCCATCGTTGTTCAAGTCCCCAAGCGAAACGGCGTAAGAACTGTCTGTCTCGGTGGAGTAGGTCTCGCCACGGGCAAAGGTGCCGTTTCCGGAATTAAGAAACACCATCGCTCGTCCTGCGCTGCTCCTCGCTCCAGCGAGAACGATATCGAGTGCTCCATCTCCGTTTAGGTCTCCGAGTGCAAGAGCGTTCCAGGTGTATCCACTCTCAGTATACACCGCTGCAGAAGAGAACCCACCCCGCCCATCACCAGCCCGTACGGTCAAGGTCATCGCGCTACCGTTTGAGCCGATGGTAGCCATGTCGAGAATTCCATCCCCGTTCAGATCGGCAAGGGCGACATCATTCGTATACGATGAGTCCGAGGTAAAGGAGCTAGCCACGGCAACAGTCCCATCTCCTAGCTTCCCGCCTACCGAGCCTGAGATAGTCCCGCTGGTGCCGTAGCCCAGCTGCAGGGTCAGCCCGTTGCTCATCGAGCCATCAAAGAGCCTCTGCCCGTTAAACTGAGCAGCGCGGGAGATTCTAAAATACTCTTTAGAGAGCGCCTGCGCCTCGGCGTCCATAGCCTGCCGCTGCGTGGTAGAATACACCCCGTTGGCGGCTTGAGAGGCCAGCTCTTGGAGTCTTGTATTGATATCGGTGAGGGAGCTTACTGCAGAATCCGCGATCGCGTAGAGCGATAGCCCATCGTTGGCGTTGCGCACCGCTTGCCCATACACCTTGGCGCGAGAGTTTAGAGCGGTTGCTATTGCAAGCCCTGCTGCATCATCACTGGCTTGGTTGATCCGTTGCCCGGAAGAGAGCTGCTCATAGCTCTTGGTGAGCGCAGACGTGCCCTCAGAAAGGCGACGCTGCGCCTTTAAGCCTGCAATGTTACTCCCTATCCCTATGGGCACGAACTACCGACCTTGGTAACTTCTAGAACACTCCTTGAGCTGCCGCCGTCCTGGGGGCAATACTCTACGTCTCTAAGAATCGGTAAATACTTGGCATTCCTGCCCGTTTGGGCGCTAAATACCTGGGGGGATGTGGCTAGTGAATCTTCGTATGGCTAGATAAATGACTGAAAAGGTTAAGATTGTTTGACGGTGAATCTAGGCGCAGTCAGTGGGCTTTAAGGCCTTTAATCATAAAATATCCTAGCTTGGGGCCACCTCAGAAGAGCGAGAACCGTCCGATAGTGAAGAGCGCTGATGGCGCTAGCTAGAAGATCCGCTTGCGCCGCGAAGAGGAGAGGATATTTAGCCCCTCACGATATTTGGCAACGGTGCGGCGAGCGATGATGACGTTTTCAGCTTTTAACATCTCAACGATTTCTTGGTCGCTCACCGGCTTATCAGGCGACTCAGCTTCGATAATTTTTTTAATCTTCTCTTTGATGCTTGAAGATGACACATCCCCTTCAAGGGTCTTAATCCCAGTGGTGAAGAAGTATTTAAGCTCAAACACTCCTTGAGGGGTATGCACAAATTTGTTGGTGGTGACTCGGCTCACAGTGGACTCGTGCATGCCGATATCGTCAGCGACATCTTTGAGGGTGAGGGGCTTGAGCCGAGAGATACCAAAATCTAGGAACTCACGTTGGAATTTAACGATACTTTGTGTCACCCGCACGATTGTCTGTTGGCGCTGATGAATGCTCTTAATAAGAAATGTCGCCGCCTTTAGCCGCTCGTTGAGGTAGCTTTTATTCTGACCTGCATCGCCCTCATCTTTTCGCAAAAGGGTTAAGTAATAGGGGCTGATGCGCAGCTTAGGGAGGCCATCTTCGTTCAGTGAGATGACATATTCATTACCCACTTTATAGACAAAGATATCGGGAATCGCATATCGAATGGTTTCATCTGCAAAGGGCCGCCCTGGCTTTGGCTCAAGCTCACGGATAACCGAGAGGGCATGCTGGATCTGATTGAGGCCGACCTTCTCTGCCTTTACGATATGCTCAAACTTGCGTGACTCTACCTTTTCTAAATGACTCCGAACAATTGTAGCAGCAAGGCTCTCGGAGAGCCCGAGATCGTCAAGCTGCACCAACAGGCACTCTTTCAGGTCGCGAGCTGCGATCCCCTTGGGATCAAGGGTGCGCAGGGTCGCAATCGCACGCTCGACCTCCTCTAACTCACAGGCTGCACTTTCAGCGATTTCCTCATACGTGGCTGCGAGGTAGCCGTCTTTATCGATATTCCCAATGACATAGAGCGCTATCGCCTCATCTCGTTCCGGTAGATCAAGAAGTCTCAGTTGAGAAAATAGGTGCTCCTGCAGCGTTTCACTGCGGGTGAGGGTGGCCTCCAGCGAGGGGCGATCTTCGTAATCACCCGCTGAGTTGCTGCCAGAAGGAAGGGTGCGTGATTCTGAGAAGAGATTCTCGATGTATTCCTCCCACTCGGGCCCTTCCTTTTGCGGCTCTGAGGTTGGCTCATTCTCTGGAACGGAAGCATTCTGAAGCGATGGAGTTGTGTCCTCGCCAGCAACCTGATTGGCTGCAGCTATGGGCTCTTCTGATTGAGGGAGCTCCTCAAGGATCGGATTCTCCATCAGCTCCCGTTCGAGAGCTTCCTTATACTCAAGCCGTCCAAGTTGTAAGAGTTTAATGGCCTGCTGAAGCTGCGGGGTCATCAGCAGTGATTGACCAAGCTTCTGAACAAGTCGCGCTTCTAAAGCCATGATTAAAACCTCGCCCTGTGAACCCCAAAACAACCTGAGCGCATTCCGCTTTGAGCTACCGTTTGAATCAAACGCCGGCTCCTTATCTTTGGATGATAAAAACCGGTTTGGAATGCAAGAAATGTGCGCATCCCCCTATAATATTCCATCCGCAATCCTATGCCACTATAAAAATATAGTTATCTTAGGAGTTTAGGCGAGAGGGCAGGGAGCCAGCGCTATCCTATTAACACTGTTTGATAAAGTTGATCTGTTTAGACTTGATACGGCTCCCTGCCCATCCTGGCTTGAGGTGGGGCGGCAGCAGACGATCCTGTCGACCGGGACAAAGACTGAGATCCGCTGAGTTTAAAGCTCGTCCAGGTTACAGCGCGAAGTTGTCGCCAAGATAGTAGCGCCGTGCTTTCTCGCTATTAGCGATGAGCTCCGGAGTGCCTTCCTCTAGGGTTTTTCCGTCCACCATAATATAGGCACGATTACAGATCCCAAGAGTTTCACGCACATTGTGATCGGTAATTAGCACTCCGATCCCTTTTTGGGTGAGGCCAGAGATGATCTGTTGGATGTCTTGGATGGCGAGCGGATCAATTCCGGCAAACGGCTCATCAAGCAGGATAAAGTGCGGTGAGCGCGCAAGGGCGCGGGCGATCTCTACCCGTCGCCGCTCTCCACCGGAGAGTGATGCGGCGATATTCTTCCGTCTTTTCGTTACCCCCAACTCTTCGAGTAACTCATCTAGGCGGGCCTGACGCTGCGCGCGCGAAGGAAACTGCATCGTCTCGAGGATTGCAAGGATATTCTCCTCCACCGAGAGCTTGCGAAATACTGACGGCTCTTGAGGAAGATAACCGATCCCCTTTCTAGCTCTCACATACATCGGATCTGTTGAGATATCTTGCTTATCAAGCATGACTTTGCCGGAGTCAGGAGCAACCAGCCCTACACACATATAAAAGGTGGTGGTTTTGCCCGCTCCGTTTGGCCCCAGCAGCCCTACCACCTCTCCGGCACTCACTGAGATGCTGACCTCTTGCACTACCTGCCGTCCACTGTAGGACTTAGTGACTTGCTGTGC
>JBILUF010000324.1:0-3437 GCA_044371155.1 Bdellovibrionota bacterium | reverse complement strand
AGGGCGCAAGAGCGCTTCTCGTGGGAGGCGATCGCCGACCGTTATGAGACTATGCTGCGGACTATTACCACTTAACCTCAAGCTAAATCGAGAACTTAACTATTTTGCTTCATAGTTGTGTGGTGACCAAAGCTTGGTGTACCCTTAGGTCGGTTATAAAATTTAATCATATTTCTCGTGGTTCAAGACGCTCCTGGGCCTGAAATCAGCTCAGCCTTGTTCGAGCAGAGACACAGCATGCAGCATCCCCAACAAATCTTGATAGAGGCATAACTGCAGATGAAAACCCTGCGCTTTCTGTCCCAAGTGCTCTTACACTGCGTGCTTCTCCCGGCAGGGATTGCGCAGACGGCGTTTGCGCAACCCTCTATGGAGCCGATTAGGGGGATCTCTGTGTTTGGGGAGTGCCTTGTTAAGGTTGCTCAGGATCGAGGAAGTGTGACAGTTGCGAATTCTGTTGTGGCTAAGTCCGCCAAAGAGGCCTCAGAGCGAGCGGTGCGAGCGCATGAGCTGCTTCGAGCGGAGGTAAAAAAACTAAATTTGAAAGATGGGTCTGCCGAGACAGCCAGCTATCAGGTCTTTGAGGAGTGTTCATATCCCGAGGGTCGAAAGGTCTGCACCGGATTTCGAGCGCAGCTCTCTACTCGATTTGAGACCTCTGAGATTGGAAAGATCGGCGAGATAATCGCGGTAGCGTCCAGTCAAGGCTCAGAGGAGGTATCAAATCTGCACACCCTGGTCTCTCCGGAGCTTATGCAAAAAGAGCGCGAGGGGTGCCTCGAGGTCGCTACCCGCAACGCTTTGGCTAAGGCGCAAAAGATGGCCCAGGGCGCGGGAGTGCGGTTAGGGAGGCTTGTTTCACTCAGTGAGGGGGGTGCCGGGGAGCCCCCCGTTGTGCCCTTCCCGAGAGCGGTTGCTATGGAGGGGATGATGCTAAAGTCTAGTGCTCCGACGATTGAGGCAAAGCCTGAGGACATTCGGGTGGTAGTATCGGCGGTGTATGCAATTGAATAGAGCAGCGAAAAGAGCAGTTTCAGCCCCCAAGTCTGGAAAGGTGCTATACTCTTGATCTCATATGCTTGTTGAGAATCTTACCTTTTTGGTGTTGGGACCGGTACTTCGGAGCCGTACAAAGCTCCGCGAAGTGCTTCGCACCTTTGTGTACAAGAGCGAGGTTAGGCACGACCGCACCCTGGTGGGGGTGTCCGATCAGCTGAGCGCTGCTGCAGATGGCTCTAAGATAGACCTCTTGTTTGTCGCAGCCAGTTTTGGCAAGGGAGCTATTTCCGATTTCCTCGAGGAGTGTCGTTCTCGGCAGGCAATGTTGCCTCCTGTGGTTGTTTTTATCGATGATCGAAAGCTTGAAAAAGGTGATTCAATCACCGCGCTCTACCTAGATGGGATTGACGGATTTATCTCTGAACCTTACACCTCCGAGGATATGCTACAGCTTATTCACACATTGATAAGCAAAGGCGGAAAGGTGTTGGATGCGGAGGCCAAAACTAAACGCGCTGCCAATTTTCTGGTCAATGATGCGATGGCCAAGATTGAAGAGCTTGCGCTGCAGCAGATGCAAGGCGAGGAGCCGGGGGGCTATGCTCTGCGTGATCTACAGCAGCTATCGAGTAAGCTTGAAAAGGCCGTGGAGCAAGATCCAGCTCAGTACGGCGAGATGCTTGCTAAGGTGTTCGAGCGAGCAAAGCCTGCCTCAGAGGCGCTACTACGACATAAAGCATCCCGGGCAAAAAAACGGGCGATACACCCAGCGGCCGTTATTCGCGATATGATGCGCAGTAGAAAGATCTCAATGGAGCGCCTCATCCAAAGTATGCGCACCGATCCAGCGGAGATTGAGCGGTTAATGAAAGAGGAGCGCTCAATTGATGAGGCTCTTGCCAAAGACCTTTCGCGTGCCCTCGGTATGACCTGGGTGGAGTGGATAAAGATTCAGAAAGAGTATGATGCGCTTATGAAAAAGCGCGATCGGAAGGGGCGGTAGGGGGTAGGCGAAAGGTAGCTGTCGACAAGCTTTCCAGTGCACGTGTTCAATTGGGTCAATCGGCCGCAACAAGGAGCACAGTGTGGCCAGGCCCTACAGTACAGCCAATGGACACAATGCGGCGGGTCAGAGGCATCTGAGAGAGTCCTTGTCTCGTCTACAAAAAGGAGGGAACGCGCACTGTCCCTCCGCGCCACATGCCTCAAAAGCTAGAAAAGAAGCGATGCCAGCCCGATGGGGCACGTGATTGGTCGTACACTTTCTTGACCTGAGCTTTAAACTATTCTTGTCCTTCATTTGCATAGCGGTAGATATTGAGGATTGCATAGTTGATGATATCAATGCTCATGTGGCACACTTCCGCCTGACGTTTAAAGCTCACGGGTCGTTGTTTGTTGGTCGATAGATGGGATTTTTAAAAGCAAAGATTAAGCGTTTCATCCATATCTGCCGGATGATTAAACACCATCGGTGGCACTCAGTTGCAATTATCCGCTACAAGCTCGGCATCTCGCTTCGAGCATTGAAGGCGAAAGGCGCAGAGCGACTGACCGGCTTTTTCGCGCGTCGATTTCAACCAAGAATGGAGCCGTTAAGGACCGTAGCAATCGGCATGTATGAGAGGAGTAGCTCGAGCTCTAAGGAGTTCGTGCCGCTGGACGAGCATTTTTCTATCTCACTGACATCAGCTGATCCCAGCTTAATTGCTTTTTACCTCCCCCAGTTTCACCCATTCCCAGAAAACGATAGGTGGTGGGGGCGCGGATTTACCGAGTGGACTAACGTAACGAAAGCGGTGCCGCAGTTCGTTGGACACGATCAGCCGCAGCTGCCAATAGACGTTGGATTTTATGATTTGCGCAATGTCGAGACGATCCGGCGTCAGGTCGAGCTAGCACGGCAATTCGGCGTCTCAGTTTTCTGCTTTCACTACTACTGGTTTGGCGGGAAGCGACTGCTCGAGCGCCCATTAAATCTTTTTATCCAGAACAAAGATCTCGATCTTAAGTTCTGTCTCTGCTGGGCGAATGAGAACTGGACACGAAGGTGGGACGGGCAGGAGCAGGATATTTTGATTGCGCAGCAGCATTCGCCTGATGATGATATCAATGTTCTGAAGGACCTGTTTACCTATGTGAATGACGCGCGATACCTACGCATAGACGGGAAGCCGCTGATAATTGTTTATCGGTTTAAGCTCTTTCCGGATGCTGCGGCGACGATTCGAAGATGGCGAAAGTGGGCACGAGATAATGGGCATGGCGAGCTTTTTATAGTGGGAGCTCAGACCTGGGGAGAGGTGTTATCCGAGCATTACGGCGTTGATGCGGTCGTTGAGTTCCCCCCGCACGGAGTAATGCCGCTTAATCCTTGCAGCGATCTGCAAGTGACTAATCCAAATTTTACCGGCGTCATTTACGATTATCCTTCGATT
>JBILUF010000323.1:0-3439 GCA_044371155.1 Bdellovibrionota bacterium | reverse complement strand
GCGATTCAAGCACAAACAAGGCCGCTAGAGCGAATCAGACTGCATCGTCCTTATAGAGCAGCTTTCGCCTTTGCAACGACAACCGCAAAACCTTTTGGGTCACGCACGGCCATGTCGGCAAGGATCTTTCTATCTAGGCCGATCTCTGCCTTCTTGAGGCCGAACATCAACTTGCTAAAGGTAAGACCCAACGGGCGAGATGCTGCGTTGATACGGATGGTCCAGAGACTACGAATCTCTCTCTTTTTAACCTTGCGATCACGATACGCATAGCGCATCGCTTTCTGGACCTTGATCTTCGCTACCTTAAACGAGCTTTTCGCGCGACCTCTAAATCCCTCTGCGCGCTTTAGTACTTTCTTGTGCCGACGACGACTGGCTGTTCCGCGTTTTACTCGCATGACTGATCCTTATCTCTTCAAAATTGCTAGCGTTAATTCCCACTCTTGTAATGCGGGAGCATGCCCTCAATCGCCCGCATGTTGGTGTCATCCACCATCTTGCCGTGGCGTAGCCGACGCATCCGCTTTGGAGAACGCTTACCGGTGTTGTGGGTTACGTTCGCCTGAGTTCTCTTGACCTTGCCCTTGGCGTTGGTACGCAGTTTCTTGTAGGCAAGGCGGTTAGTTTTCATTTTTGGCATGACAAAACTCTCTAAAACGAGACTTTTTCCGTATTGCTCGCAGCAATTTACGCGAGACGACCTGCGCCACAAGGACTTTTCCTGAATAAGATCAAACGGTTAGGCAAACCCACCGGGCACAGGGCAGCAGTTTATACCCCAATTTTACGCCAAATGAAAGCCCAGGGGGCCGATATGCGAAAAGGGCTGAAGCCTGTATTTGCATGCGTAACCGTCAGTCGAACTTAAAAAAATCTTACTTTTGGAATTCCGTACTCGATATTTTGGATCGTGGGGCATCAAATCAGGGCACAGCGAAAATTATAGAGGCTGCCCATGAATACGATGGGCGCCGCAGCGCAAGAGGTGCGTCGACCGCTCTACCACCCTCACGGTGGCACCAACCATCGAGGATGCCCGCGGCGAGCTACATCGAGCCAAATAGCGATCTAGACGGTGAACCGAACTGCAGTAGTGGTGACTTAATCTATTAGTCAATGCTCCGTCAGATTGAATTCTCCATTCTAGGTACTGTCGTTATCCCCTCTCGCCTGCACCTCGTAAAGCTAAGTCGACTAAACGCTGCTTCGCATGGATAATGACGTGTTCCGCCGCAATCCTCAATCGCATTTAGCTTTGCTCCTCTTCGCTCCCATCTTTCAGCAGATCCAGCGCTGCAGAGGCTAAGCTAGCCTCGATGCTAGAACTACCATCGCGAAACAGCGGAAGCACTTTCTCTGCTAACTTCGCGGCAGCACGATTGGCTGAGAGAAACTCGAGCACCTGCCGAGTAACCCTTTTATCATCGGTAAAAAGTAGTGGCAGTAGCTCTTGGGTAGCCTCCTCCGCACCATGGATTGACTCAAGGCATTCGATCACAGCGCAGCGGAAACTCGGACTTTCGTATTTTAACAAAGCCCTGGCACCCTCAAGCCCTCGGCTTGCTAACACCGCAGATACGATCTCCGTCCATCTCTGCTTACATGATCTGAAATGCTCTAACCTGCCCCCCCTCTTGAAGCTCGATGCTAATCGTATCGCAACCAATCGCTGTAACTCTGTCTCGCTCTCTCCAATCGACGGGTTTTCTCCTATGTGGCGAGGATGATCCTGCTCGCGCCAATCAAACAACGCTGCAGTCTCGGCAACTCTAATCGCCCCCCACGACTGCGAAAAGAACTCCTCTAACCTTCGCACCGCCCGGTGTCGCACCTCAGGCGCGGGATCAAATAGGCCCTCTGCGCTCTCTTGTAGAAGATTCTCAAGCTTTTCACCAGCAAGGTCATGTATTTCATCAATCGGGTCACAAAGTAACATAAGAAGTGGCGCCACCTCTGCGGCACTGCCTTCGCTGTAAAGGATTATAACTAGCTCCCATCGCACGTCGGGAACATCATCATGACTTAGGTCGAAGAATCTCTCCATGTGTGGCAAGACGCGCATGCCAAGTGAATGAAGCGCCGCGGTGCGCACTGCACCAGACTCATGCTGCAACAACATAATAAGCAGCTCATATCCCCACTCCTCTGTCTGCGGAGGGAGGGGCTCTCTCCTATCCCCGTCAGCTGCTAGAAACGAGCCAAGCGCATAGGCTGCAAACGCCACATCAATTCCCACCTTACTCTTAGAGAGTTCCTCGATTTTATCGAGTCCGCCTGCATCGATTAAGGTACCGTATCCCCTGGCAGCCTGTGCGCGCACCGCGACATCCTCCTGCGGATTATTCCACACTCTTAGGAATTCGCTCCTGACTCGCTCAGCATCACTAATTAAATCGGGACGAACAACTGTCACGACACGAAGGTTTCGTACCGCTACTTTTCTAACATGCTCGGACGGATCACCCATGGCGTCGATTAAGGCTCGTACTGCCTCGAGCTGAACATTCAAGCCAATCCCTGCTTGAGTGACTAAAAACGAGGGTGGAAAGCCGAACGAAGATAGGGCGGCTGACCGTACCTTCTCATTTTCATCCTTCAATGCCCTGACAAATTCCGGTATCAGCAGATTATTTTGGTGGGGGTCTGTTGGCTTAGCCAGTCGATTGATGGCATCCAATCGCTGCATGGGCTCTTGGCTTTCCCGTAGTATTTTTATCAACTGCCTTTGCTCGGGGGAGAATTGCGCCAGATACGCGCGGTCGGTCCCTCCTGTATCAGCACCTCCTTCTGAGACGCCATCGGAATGAAGCCTGATGGCACCCAAGATACTCGTTTGATCAAAGCCTCTGCCAACATACGCCGAGTCAAGCATATCGATGCTAGGGCGCTCCCGATTCGAGAGTGCAGCTCGATGACCGTTCCCCATTCCTACAATCACTGGCATATCGAACCATCTCTTTTACAAGCACCCGATTAAGCGCCTTTCCTTGGTCGCGCAACGCAAAGAGCGACCGGATTTTACCACCGCAGGAATTCCTAAGTAAGTGCGGAAAAAACGAAGAATACTGGGTAGTATTTGAGTCTATTGGCCCCGAGAGGCGAATACGTGGGCTAACTCACCAGGGCAGACTCACCAGGGCAGACTCACCAGGGCAGAGGCGTTCTAAAACAGTATCGCGTCGTTAGAGGACAACTGTTAGAGAACAACTGAAGGTTCTACTCAATCTAAGGTGGATATTCTTAAGACTGAAGTGATGGTAGGCGCGAATGGATTCGAACCATCGACCCCTTGCCTGTCAAGCAAGTGCTCTAACCAACTGAGCTACGCGCCTAAACTGAAATTTTCGCACCCTATAAATGCCACTCTTAGAGCACTTGCCGGGTCCAGGGGCAACGCCCTTGGTCGTAATCCAAATCTTTCCGTCAGGAAAGTTTG
>JBILUF010000032.1:0-11555 GCA_044371155.1 Bdellovibrionota bacterium | reverse complement strand
CCCTCTCCAGGGGCTCTCTTCTAACTTATGCAGCATCCGCTCGATAGCAGCGTTCAGCCGCCCCTTGCTCGATAGCTCATGACCAGGGTTTATCTGCATAAACTCTTCTAATGAGCGCAGAGGTGTTGATTGAAAGCCGAAGGGCCGCTTTTTTCCGTCAGAATAACTCGCCCCCTCTCGTAGGCTCTTTTTGAGTTACTCTCAGCGGGTTCTTAAGAGGGGATCTCAAGGAGATCCGAAACCTCTGCGCTCATATTGGTAGGTCGGCTTGGAGGTCAGTAAACTTAAGGTGCTAGTGGTGGCTATGCCCAGGAATCTCAACCGATGGAGATGCTTAGTGGAAAGCAGAGCCTCACTCAGGGAGGGCTTATGGTATTTTCCAAAAGTCCGTAGCGAAATCAAGGCTTTTGGAAAACGGTATCTATTTGAAACTCTTTAAATACCTTGATTCTCTGCCCTGCTCTGCGTACAGAGGATTTTAAAGGTATCTACATACGCAAGGCGATAACAGCGAGGTTAGTGTTGCTCTTAAGCTGCTCTCTTCTTTTTTCCCCCGTTTGTGTGTAGTGACGGATCATCATCATCGTTTTCGCAGCCGTTTTGCGTGCATGACTGGTCAGAGTTGCAACATGTTTGCGCGGCATCACACCAGGTTTTCCCAGCGTCGCATTTGGGCACACAAAGGCAGTTCTTCTCTACCCTTGAGCCGTCAGATTGTGTTACCACTCCTCCACACTTCTTATCTGCAGCGCAGCCTTGGTTCTCTACTCTGCTTTGTGGATCGCACCCCTCACCCAGATAAGTATCTATAAACCCATCCCCACAGAATTTAACTACACGGCACTTTTGCTTTTTGGGATCTAGCTCGTAATAGCTACTCCCTTTTGGAACATCCCGGTAGCAGTAAAACGGAGTGTCCTGCGATCCCCACACTCTCGTTGTCCCCTTATTATTTCCGAATGGAAATGGCTTGCCATTTGGAGTTGGGTTGACCTCATCGCAATTGGCCGCGAATGGGGCATCAACTGTGGTATAGGGATATAAGTTTGACTCGCACTGCTCGAAGGTAGAACCAGAGTCTCCTCCTTGATGCAGCCATCCATCACCGCAATTGAATGTAGATTGAAAAGAGGAAGGGGGTATGGAGTTGTAACACAGAGCTCTTACCCTGCAGGCTTGATACTTTTCCATCAAGGGGCCACCCAAATCTAGGCTTGGATACATTAGGGTACCCGTTTGCTGATCGTGACCTAAGCCAAGGGCGTGGCCCAGTTCATGGGCAGCGGTCTTATGTGCTACCCCCAAGTTACTCGCTATGGTCCATCCCGGGTTAAGTAGAGTCCTGGGGAGCAGCGCACCACCACCTCTCGGCTTATTCAGCCCCATTATTATAAACTTTTTGCTTGGCACAATATCAACATACCGTCCCAACGTCGATAGGCTGTCGAATTCATGCTCAACGCCCTCATCGCCAGCTACGAAAAAATCAAAGAGGAAGATTGGTACTCCTTCGTAACTTTTGGCAAGTTCAGCTAGTTTAGACAAATAGGTCGGAGAGAGCATAAACGCAATTGCGCTTTGTTGTGTACCTTTACTGTCAAGGTAATAAACCTTATACATACCGTATTCGCTGACAGCAGGTAGAGCTTTGGCATCGGGGTCCTTCAGCTGCTGCTCAGGAAAATGCACGGTACCAGGATTAAAAGAAATCTCTCCACCCGTCATTCCGAGCGGAGAATGTATGGCATCCCAAAGCGCCTTATTTGTCTTCTTCGACTCAACAAACTGCTTCTTATCCCATAGAGTTGCAATCGGATGAGTAACTCCATCTGGCGGAGGGGTGTTGGGGTCTTGTCCTGGTAATTTGGGTATCACCCAGCTTGCGTTGATAGCACATAGAGCGCCACCCTCCGCTCCGTTACCACCTAACATCTGCTGTGGTACTTGGGGAGGCTCGAGCGGCGCAGTGTGAGAGTGGTGGGAGTGAGGATCGGTCGACGATTGCTCTGGAGAGTGCTTGACATGGATCTCAGATACAATCGCTTTCTTACTGCCATCCGCACATTCAATCGTAAAGGATAATCGGTTTTTTCCCTCTGGAAGCATCCGAGTAAAGAGGGCATCTGCAAACGGCGCTATTGATGTAGTGTACTCTTTATTATCTACCGATGATCGAAATTTCCCGGTAGAAACCGCGCTAGTCTTTATGTCAGTTACGGCGAACTGCTTGTCATTAGCCTCTCGTCCAGAGATGTTTTTAACTTGACACCCAGGCGGCAGGTTGCAAACAAAACGCGGTGTGCTGATGATGTCAAACACAGTCGTTACTTGAGCTGACTCAGGCACGCAATTAAACTCAGCTATCTTGTTAGTGCTATCTTGATTAGCACCCCCCTGACTAGAACTGCTGGATGCGGCATGCCGTGGCGTATACCCTGTATCCCAATCGTCTGCCCGAAGGTTAGGGGGCAATATCAGTAGTAAAGATATAATGGCCTGCCAGCCGACGTAAGTACGCGGCAGAGTTATCTCTCCTCTGGCCATAGCTTCCCTTCTCCTTTCGTTCCTATACCTGTCGGCAGATCAACGCCTAAGATTGAGTGGAATCTTGCAACTTATACGGTAGCTAGCAGGAGGAGACTCATCCAAGCAGCTTGGGCCAACGCTTTGTTAGCCATGGCTGCTGTGATAATCTTCAAGAAATGAATTTTCTAGAGGGTTTACCCGATGCCAACATTTAACTCTCGCCATGGCATAGCTGCCATATCAACTACGCTGATGCTAGCTTCTCTGCCATCTTGTGCGCCAAAAACTATCAAGGAGGCATACAGGGATACCTCGCACAATTACCTCGTCAGGTCCCCCGATGGTGAGATGCAACCGATTCCAGAAGGGGTAAGACCCGCAGTTATCATTGATGCCGATGGTAAACGGTTCGTTCCAGGCGACACCTCTAGCCGGAATGCCTGGCTAAAACCGGTTAAGACTTTCGATTCCTTTGATGCATTCGGTGTTACCTATGTCCCCGAGGGAGCCTTTTGCGGGATGAATGTTCTACCAGCGCGCTAGGTGACATCAGGGGAAGACCAGGCTGATTCGCACTGGGGGAAGAGGGCGGCCACTAGAGCAGCTGCGCCCTGCGCGGCGGACGCAGCTGCAGCACCAGCCCGATGAGAAGGGTTGCAAACGCCATGATCGCCCATTCGTATACATATCCTAGGTGACGACCAGCGGGGAGAACAGTGTCGAATACCGGGATGGGGTAACTGAGATTTGGATCGAAATCGGGCCTATTGCCAGCCGCCGGATCGGCAAGACCCATAATCAGAAGTTCCTCTTTGCCGGCTGAGGATTTGACTATCTGGCTCTGAGCATTGTGAGGGTCCTCGGTGCTCATAATCTCAAGATATATTGGCGCAAGCTTGAATGGTAATTGCTTCTGTATACTCTCTAGATCGACTCGCAGCCATGCATCTACCCAAGGAAACCCAGGACCACTTGGCGGATCCTTGGGGGCAAGTGGGACTGGGCGTGAGCTCTCCTTTAAGATGCCCACAAAAGAAATCTGAGTGGCTCCACGGAACTCATCGCGAGTGGGGCGAGTTGAGCGCGAAAGAGGGAGAAAGCCACGATTTACTAGGATACGCTGCTCGGAGTTCTCGAGTTTAAGGGGGGTAAGCACGTGTACCCCCGCCGAACCTTGGTATCTTCGATTGCGAAGCAGTACTTCATGTTCAAACTCATAACTACCCCTAACATGAACACGGCGGAACGATAACTCCGCTGGATTTCCATCCTTATCCTGAAGAAGTTTCTCCAACTGGATCGGTTCAAGCTCGAGTCGTGCAGTCATGGCTGTGATGAGTTCCTGTTTCTGAAGGTGCCGATCCCACTGCCACAGGGATAGTCGGCACATCCCGACCGCAAGCAGTACGCAGACAATGGTGACCTTAGGCCGAAAGAATATCTTCATAGTAGAAAGCTATCAAAGAGGAGCTATACGATGGTGTACAGCCAGGACAATATTTCCGCAAATAATTGAAATAAGCAGTGTTTTTTGGCGCCGTGTAATCAGGCTGGCGGCGTTTCAGCGGCAGCTGGATTTGAAAAATCAAAGGAAAATCGCTACCCTAGAGTCTCGAAGTTTTCCCTCGGGGAGGTAAGTAGTTCAGTGTTAAGCGTTCTTGGTGTCGGAGCATCCACTGGAGAGACTGTATTGACCGGCCATGTTTTGGCTGGATCACGGGTCGCTGAGGGCGGCTCCATGAAAATTCCTCACAATGAGGGCCTTTCCTGCCGGAGCACCCTGCCGGTGTCGTATCTGTTAGAGACTGGCAACGCCGACCCACGAGCTGCAAAGGCAGCAGCGCTCGCCTCTCCGACTGAGCTTGCACACCGTGCGGCCTTGCAGGCCCTGACGCAGGTAGGGATCTCGGCTGAGCAGCTTGGTTTGGTGATCGGCGACTGCTGCACCCCCTACCAGGTAACCCCAGCCGAGGGGCAGCGGCTTGCTGATAAATTCGGTATCAAGGTGCCGAGTTACGACATCTTTACCACGACTGGCCCGATCCCTGGGCATCTGGATGTGCTTGCAAGCTGGAATGAATTGCGAGTGCCGGAGTATGCGCTGCTTTTCTCAACCAATACACCAACGCAGCGAGTCAACTTTGGAAAAGGAGGAGAGGCGATCTCTCTGGGAGATGGAGCGGGGGCATTAGTGGTTTCCACTCAGCACAAGGGAAAGCTTGCGCTCCGAGATGTAGGCTTGTTTCATGACTCTCGCGCCAATGGGATGATGAGTTTTAATGCCTTTGAGCACGCGTCTATCTCTGCAGGAACTGAGGCGCTCGTGTATGAGATCGCCTTGGAGGTGGGAAAGAAAGCGCTCAGCACTAATCAGCTTGATGCATCAAAGGTGAAATTTATCGGGCCAGAATTTACGGTGTCGGGTGGCGCAAAGCTAGCACGGGAACTAGGGGTGAGTGCTCAGAATCATTGGTCATTACTGGCTGAAGTGGGTAACGCCTTGGGAGCATCTCCGGTGTTGAACTTGGCGGCGCATTGGCAGGAGATCCAAAAAGGGGACCTGGTTGTTTGTGTTCAGGTGGGAGTGGGGGTAAGCTACGGATATGCCGTGTTTGAGGGGCTTTAAAGCGGGTCCAGAGCGTGTTGTCGAGGAGATGTAATTCGGGTCCGCAGGCATATGATAGCGTCGCGGAGATAAGGCTGAGAGTTGTGGGGTCGCAGCGCGGAGCAGATATAAAGCTAGAGGAGTTTTTTCAGTGTTAAGTATTCTCGGGATGGGGTGTTTTCACCCAGATACCGTTATCGACAATAAGTTTCTAGAGGATCTCGATGTCGGTACGACTGCGCAGTGGATCACCGAGAAGATCGGGATAGAGACCCGTCTAACTACACTTCCGCTTGAATATATCAGTAGTACTCGGAATCAGGATCCACGCGAGGCAGTAAAGGTCGCCTCCATAACCCCTACCGAGATGGGGGTGCGTGCTGCGCGTATCGCCCTCGAGCGAGCTGGGCTTCGCCCAGAAGATATCGGTCTTGTGGTTGCAAATTGCTGTACCCCAAGGCAGACAGCCCCGGCTGAGGCGCAGAGACTCGCGCAGGCGCTCGGCATCCAGGTGAAGGCATATGATGTTTTCACCGCCTGCCCAGTGTTCGCCTTGCACATGGATTTCTTAAATAGCTTTAAGCCTGAGAAGCTCCCTGATTATGTGCTGTGCGTATCCACGGCTGCACTTACTCAGCATGTGAATTATAACGATCGCTCTGATGGTGCTATTTGGGGCGACGGTGCCGCTGCGTGGATAGTATCGCCACGCAAAGAGGGCAAGCTTAAACTCCTGGATGCTTCGTATGCAGCGGATCCCACTCGAGCCAGTGCTGTGGTGGTCGAGACCTGGGGCCATTTTTGGCAGGATGGCAGAGCAGTGCGCGATTTCTCGGTGCGTCAGACCGTACGGCTATTGAAAGCCATGGAGGAGAAATTCCAACTGGATTGGAGTAAAGATATCTTCATCGGCCATCAGGCCAACAAAACAATGCTGCGGCAGATCGCCGATAATCGGGGGATCTCAGAGGCTAATCACTGGCACAATGTGACTTACATAGGTAACCAAGCCGGAGCCGGGGCGCCCGCGGTGCTCGCGATGCACTGGGACAAGATTACCCCGGGACGGCGGATTGCTGTGGCCGTTGTGGGCGCAGGTCTGAGCTGGGGATCAGCGCTGTTCGAAGGACAGTCCTCCTAAACACGAAACGATTTGTGCGGGTTTGCGGGGGATTGCGTATGCCCCTACAAATTCTAAACGCCAGCTCTCCCTCCGATGCTTCGGATGTATAAGTACATCGATGGACCTGCTAGGGCGGTTTTTTAAGGTGGCTTACTGCTTTCTGACCGTATTATCCTGCACCCATGAGGAACGATAGACTTCACGGGGGCGCCCGTGTCCACAGCGCACTTTTTGTTTGCCTCCTAGTTGGGCTTTGCTTTGTCTGTAAACCCAGCCATGCAAATGCCGATGATGAACCTCGTCGTGGGCTTCTCGCAGACGGACGCGCATTCCGTACTGATCAAAATGGTAACCAGCTTGTCGATTACATCGCTGAGCTTGAGGTTAATGTTGAGTCCCTTGAGAAGCGGGTCTATGGCCTCGAAGATGAGGTCAAGGAGAAGCAGCTTCAGATAGAGCGACTACAGGGCGGGAGCTCTCAGGGCGCCGGGCTGCAGGAGCGGAGTTTAATCGGTGAATCTGATGTCTCTTCCCGTCAGGAGTGCCCAGCATGCCCCGTCGTGAGGCCGGTTAATGTCGCTGCAGATGATGCTCAGTCGGAAAAAATCGCGGCGTTAAAGCGCGCTGTTGAGCAGTCGCAGGTACGGGCGAGTCAGACGGAGAGCGAGCTCGCTGCAGCTCGGGACGAGCTGCAGTCTGCTCGTGCTGCACTGGGGGGTGAACGAAATAGCCAAGCGCTCAATCAGAGGCAGCTCCAGGAGCAGTTACGGCATGCGCAGGAGCAGCTTCAGACCGAGCGGGACAACCGTAGCCGTGAAGTTGCCTCATATGAGGCTGCGTTAAAGCAGGTAGAGGAGCCCAATAAAGCCTCAGAGCGACAGGTTGAGATTCTGAAGAAAAGTGTAGAGGAGTATCGACTCCAAGTGTCTAGCGAGCAATCTAGGCGCAAGGTAGCAGAGGAGCAGAGTCGAAAGCTTCTTGAGCAGAAACAGCAGGAAATCGAGGTGTTGCGCGCGGCTCAGCAGGATTTGCAGAGCCAAAACCGGGAGGCGCTCACAAGGCTAACGACGACCCAGCAAGTGGCGCTGCAGCGAAAACAGGAGGAACTTGAGAAACTCCAGGATCAGCTAACAGAGCTACAGGTAAGGCAGGCGCAGGCTAGAAAGGAATCATCCGCCCGAGCTGCACTTTCTGAGCAAACGGCTCCGATGCCTCGTCCGTTTATAAACTCTGGAAATTCTCCTGGGGCTCAGCCGGTGAGTGCTTTAGCGGGCGCCAGGGAGCGAGCAGTCACAGAGCTTCGTTCAGAGGTTGCTAGCACGCTAACGCAGCTAAAGATGAGTATTCAAGCTCGTGATGAGCTTTTTGCGAAATTTGATCAGCGAGGCCGAGCGCTACAGATACGCCCATCTCCTTTGAAATCTCCCTCTGGGGCTACGCCGGATTCGATACGGGATGATTTAGCAGTAGCATCCTCAGTGCGTGAGCTGGTGCGGCTGCGAGATGATGTGCGGGGGATCTCGGCTAAAGTCTCAGATGACATCGCCACCGTGCGTAGACTAAGTGGCTCTAGATAATTACGAGAGCATTTTGGAGTCAAGGTGAGCCCCGTTGCGGCGTTCGGTGCCTAGGTCTTTGGCAATCGTGAAATAGAATACGGTTCCTTTACCCTCGGTTGACTCTAGCCAGAGGCGACCGCGGTGTCGCTCAATTACCTTGCGGCTGATTGCAAGCCCCACCCCAGCACCCTGAAAAGAGGTGGAAGAATGAAGCCGTGGCGAGATAAAGAAGATCGATTCAAAGAAAGCCGGGTTTATGCCGACCCCGTTGTCCTGGACCGAGAATTGCCATTCGTCAGGAAGCTCCTCCGCCCAAATCTTGATCTCCGGTCGTCTTGGCCCATGGAACTTTAGGGCATTTTGCAGCAAGTTAAAGAGCACCTGTTTAATCTGCCATGGATTCACCTTTAGCCTTGGAAGCGCTCCGATATCGATTGTCGCATCAAGAAGCTGAGTCTGGCGTTCGAGATCGGAGGACAGTACCTCTTCGGCCAGTTGTTTGATGTCCACATCGACCACGGCTAGCTCTCCGCCATTTTTCTCGGAGTATAAGAGGAGGTCACTGATGAGAGTCTGCATCTTCTGCATTCCATTGGAGAGCTCTGTGAAGGCGCGATCTGTGGTGGAGCCGACCCTGCCACGACATTGTCGCTCGAGTAGGTCAAAGAACCCAATCATACGGAGTAGTGGGTCCTGAAGGTGGTGGGAAACGAGGTAGTTAATCTGCGCCAATTCGGCCTGCGATTTTTGGGCTTCATCAGTGCGGTTACTGAGTTCGATCGTGCGTTCAGCCACCCGTTGCTCCAGCATATCGTTAGCACGACGGAGCTCCTCGCGAGCATGGATTGCGGCTGTATAGGCAGAGAGGAAGAAGGAAAGAATTTGATGAGGATTTGCGTCAATCGGACAAGGTGTCCCGTCAACAGTAGCTACGATCGGCGCTGTCGGAGATGGCACTGCTCGTCCGAGGAGTTCCTGTATTCGGGTGAGGAGGAGCGCAGAATCGAAGGGTTTCTCTAGAAAATTATCAGCTCCAGCAGCCAGGGCGCGAATCACTGTCTGAGGATCAGAGTACTGGGTGAGCACCAATACCGGCACTGTGCTGGTTATGGGATTTTCCCGCAATCGCTGACACAAAGTAAGCCCATCGAGTCGGGGCATCTTGATATCGGTAATGACAAGATCGGGAGGCTCTTGGTGTATCTTCTCCAATGCATCCTCACCATCGATGCACGATATGACCTTCCAATCCCGTTCGTCGCGCAGCAGCAGTCGCAAAAGCTCCCGTTGGCTGGAGTCATCCTCGACATGAAGTATTGTTTTGTGCATTCGCTGCAATCCACCGATTTGAACAAACCTATCTATGCCTCGTCTGGAGGAGTTAGGGAATGAGATGGGTCATGGGTTAGTGGAGAGGTGTCTTGGTTGGCCCAGGTGCCAAGTACATTCGAGATAATCCCCAGTATCAGTCATATCGATATCTACGACGATGAGCTGGGTTTATATGGAGTGTACGCAGGGTCGAAGCAAAAATGATGCGTTACTGAGATGAGCGAGACAGTTGCGGTGCTCGCAGAGCTAACAACACGCCTATCAAGATATAGACGATATTCACAACTTCGCTATCGCCGAAGTTGTACTCTACGATTCCTGCCACCTGCCAGGAAATGATACTGCATCCTATGGCACAGCTCAAAAGATCCGTCCTATCCCAGCGGCGCGAGCTCAGGGAAGACACGATAGTTACTAAAATCCATGTAAGGAAACAGCCCAATCCTATCCATCCGGTTTCTACAAGGATATTGAGAGCATTGTTGTGAAAATGGGTATGTGATGGGGGGATGTACGATGAAAAGTGACGAAGGAATCGACTGTTGTTATAGCCTATTCCAAGGGGAAAACGAGATGCCAACTCAGCGCCGATCTCCCACATGATGCTGCGGCCTCCGGCGATAGAGAAGTGTTGCGATGATAGGAGTATTCGCTCGCGGATCGGGGCAACCAAAGCCAGTGCACTAGCTATCGAGGCTAATAGAGGGAGAAGGAATGCTCTCCCATAAATGCAAAGGAAGACTGTGAGTCCAACGCAGGTGCCAAGCCAGGGACCCCGCTTGAGGTTTATCAGGAGAGCCGCTGAAAGCATCGGTAGGGCTATCCCGATAAGTAACACTGCCCACTTATCGGCCCTGCCCCAGGCGCGAAAAACAATTGCGCCCATGCCGAGCATCAGGCCCATAGCAAGAGCAACTTCAATCCCGGGTGGTGGGGCAAGAAGCGGCGAAAATCCGATAGCGATAGCCAATAACGTATTTAGTGCCGCGACAGTTAGAACGACTGGAAATCTGAGTAGCGCAGAACGGTTGGCCCCAGTTGTGTGGCGCGATACGGCATCTATCGCAAGCCACATAGTTAGGCCAATCGCCATTGGAAGTTGCAACCCTAGCTGTCCTGATTCCGTCACCTCTCCAAGAAAAATCTTTGGAATGCCTCCAAGAATTGCACCATCAATAACCGTATGTAGCGATGCCAGCAATTGTCCACATACTAGGGCTGCCAAAATAGGGATCACGCCGCGTGACCGACCTAGCTCGGCGAATACCAACATCGAGAGGGAAAAAAAGGTGAGATTGATAAATTTGGGAATGCTACGGGTGGGCTCAATTCCAAACAGGGAGCTACAAAATGCGACTGCTACAAACGCAACAAAACATTGGATCACTGGAGGGTGGGCACGGGGTATTCCCCAACGGAGGAGCCAAAGTAGTATAAGTGGGATGAGTGCCGTATATGCTACAGTCAGCTTTAGCGGTAGGGCGAATGCAGCTGCAAGCGCCAGTGGAAACCCATAGCGTTGAAAACATCCCTCAAAAAAACTCGGTTTCATGCAGCGTACTGTTCGATATATTGTTAGTTTCGTCAAGGAGCCCGAACTATTGATAGTTTTGAAGGGCAGCTAACTGATTAGATAAGGAGGCTCGCGCATGCACCGTCTTGCAAGGTTCGTTGGTATGGGGCTGCTGCTGGCTCACGGAATCTGCCTTCCTGCTTTTGCAGCTGATAGTCCAGCGCTGCGGACGGGAATATCAATGGGGGAGGTGCTGGCACGCTGGGGGGCGCCTGTTGAGCGGATTGAAAAGGAGAGTCGGCGACGTGAGCTATGGGTATACCCCAAAGGCACCGTCACCTTCCATGAGGGGAGCGTGGTAGACTTTCCGGGTGCTGTCCAAGATGTTGCGTCCCCTTTAAAGGGCGGCTTTTCGAATACAATCTCCAATTCAAAAATTAAGCGTAGCAACGGTCAGGCTCAGGGGAGTCAGGTGCTTGCACCACAGGAGGGAGAGCTGAATAGCGAAGCGCCTACCACCAGCTCCTCTGATGTAATAAGTGATGTGCTACGGGAGATACCTAGTGGCGAGGAGGATAAGTCTGCTGGGGCTCGGATCGGGATGGCGCCCGGTCGTTTGCCGCTGCGTCCTACACCCTCAAACCTGCCACCGCCGATGGATCCATCGGTAGTTGAGGAGAACTCAAATGATGAATTGCCGTAAGCGCCGTGCGTAGTCGTCTCGAAATCTGGACTTGATATCTCGGGCAGTGTCAGATTAGGTCGGGGCCAGATTGCTACAGGCAAACCCGAATTGCGCCCACACCCTCCTGCAACTGCCCCTTTTTGGCGCAATCACTCAGACTGCGACGCCACTACTCTTGTGGTGAGGATGCCTACCAGTCGCAGCCTGAATCG
>JBILUF010000322.1:0-3441 GCA_044371155.1 Bdellovibrionota bacterium | reverse complement strand
TTGTATTTGTGTGTGGGCAGATTACAATTGGAGTTATACTCACTGCTCTTTATGCAGTTGGCCTTGGGGCATTTGTTGGTGTTGAGCTCTGGTTTTTAATCGCCGTCATCGCCGGGATGGGGAGCCTCATTCCATACTTTGGTCTGATTACTGGGGTACTGCTGGGCTCAATTATGGCCTTAGTGACCTTTGGCGATCTGCAGCACCTGATATACACCTGGCTTGTGTTTATAGTGGTCCAGTTTGTAACCGACACCTTCATCACCCCAAAAGTAGTGGGGGCAGGGGTGGGGCTTTCTCCATTGGTGGTGATCCTCGCACTACTTGCAGGTGGGCAGCTCTTTGGTCTCCTCGGCCTTTTCCTGGCTATCCCTATAACAGCCGCGCTACGAGTGCTATTCACACATCTGCATAGCCGCTTGACCTAGCGGACGTTAACGCAGGGTAGTAGTTCTCTGGGTTTAGCAGCCGATGGCGTAGGTGGCTCTGTTTTGCGGCTCTGTTTTCTTGCCTGTCGGGGCGACGCGCTGCCCTCCTGAGGGCCGCCACAGTTGTCACCGGGCCAACCCCCGCGCTATGCTAGAAGCCTCGGGAAAATGAAGATAAGACGATATGCTTGACTCAACGTTGGTGCAAAAGATTATAGACCTCGCCCTTGAAGAGGATCTCTCAGGTGGCGACATCACATCCACCCTTACTGTGCCCGAGGGCAAGGGGGGGGCGGGCGAGCTTGTTGCTAAAGAACCGTTGGTGGTGTGTGGGCTCCCGTTGGTGGGGCGCATTTTGCAAACCGTTAGCCATGGCAGTGGTCAGGTGAAGCTCCATACCAGTGAAGGGCAGAAAGTCCAGAAGGGCGCGGTGCTGGCCACCATCCAGGCTGACCTACGGAGCCTTTTGGCAGCAGAGCGAACAATTCTTAATTTTCTGCAACGGCTCTCAGGGGTAGCGACGCTGACTGCACGAGTGTGCGGACGGGCGCGCGGGGTGGCAGTTCTTGATAGTCGCAAAACCACTCCCGGGCTTCGGGTGCTAGAGAAGTATGCGGTGCGAACTGGTGGCGGGCGTAATCACCGCTTCAGTCTGGGTGATATGATCCTTGTAAAAAACAACCATATTGATGCAAACGGCGGCAGTGTCAGCAAGACGTTGTCCCGCTTACGCGCATCTGCGCCGCTTTATATGCCGGTTGAGGTTGAGGTGCGCTCAATCGATGAGTTAATTGAGGCGCTGCCATTTAACCCTGCCGTGGTGATGCTAGATAATATGAACGACCGAGAGATTAAGCGCGCACTCTCCGTGATACAACAAAGCGGCCAGGCTATGCAGGTGGAGATCTCAGGCGGAGTAACTGCAGAGCGGATTCCAAAGCTCAAAAGCCTTGGTGTAAAGATCGTCTCAATGGGCGCGCTCACTACCAAAGCCCAAAATGTCGATATCTCGATGCGGATTAAGAATCGATAGGTGGTTATGGCCGAGATCGCTACGCATCATAGGCTTGCTGATTGGGAGCGGGATCTAAAGCTCCCGGGATTCACGGTGCGCTGCTACGACAGCGTCGGCTCGACCATGGATCTTGGCCGCTCATTGGCATCAGAGCTTTCCGATGGAAGTTTGGGGCTGGTGTTGGCTCGCAGCCAGACCGCGGGCAGAGGCCGACAGGGACGGCAGTGGATTCCTCCGCTATCTGGCCTGTATACGACGGCGGTGCTGCGCACCGAAGGAGGGCTAGAAAGCCTTTCTGGATTATCCCTGGCCGTGGGAGTGGTGATGGCCGATGTGCTGCAGAGCTTTGGGGCAGAGGTGCTACTTAAGTGGCCCAACGACCTGTGGAGTGTTCGTAGTGATAAGATGGGGGGTATCCTGGTGGAAGCCAGTGGCGGGATGCGCTCAGCGACCGCGCTGGTGGGTATCGGTCTTAATTTAGCGGGCGAACCACAAGCGGTGCCTGGTACCACATCGCTCTACACTCTCAGTGGTCAAAGTGTTACGCCAACACAGTTTGTAAACCGACTGGCTCCGGCGTTGGCCGATGGCTGGAGGGAATTTACGGCAAGAGGCTTTACAGCCTTTCATGAGCGGTTTCTGGCGCGCGCGGCGCTGCTGGGGCAACAGATCTCTTTGGATCATGGCGGAGTGCAGGAAAGCGGGGTGTTCCAAGGCGTCGATGTCTCGGGTGCACTTCAGGTGCTGACATCAGCGGGGCTAGTGAGCCGAGCCTCGGGAGAGGTAAAAAACGTTCGACCAGTAGGTGGCTGAGTCAGACGACAGTATATTCTCAACTGTATCGGAGAATTGAGATGGGTAAGAGTCTTTTGGTTATCGATATCGGTAACACTAATATAGTGGTGGGCGCCTTCGCTGGGGAGGCTCTGCTATTTGAGTTTCGATTTAAGACCGATGCTGCTCGCACCATCGATGAATACGATGCCGCACTCACCCCACTTTTGGAGCGCAAGCTAGGGCCCGCCCCTCAGTTTGTTGGGTGTGTAATCTCAAGTGTAGTGCCACCCATGACCCCAACGTTTATTCGGCTCGTTAAGGATCAGTATCGATTAGAGCCAGTTGTGATCGGGCCGGGGATAAAGACAGGGATGCCGATCAAACTCCCTGATCCCTCGGCAGTCGGCGCTGATCGCATTGTGAATGCGGTGGCGGCCAAAAATATCTACGGCACCCCGGCGCTAGTAATTGACTTTGGTACTGCTACCTCGTTTGATTATGTAGATAAGGACGGTAGCTATCAGGGAGGGATTATCTCCCCCGGGCCGACAGTGGCGCTTGAATCGCTGGTGCGGAATACCGCCAAGCTGCCGCGCATTGAGCTAGCATGGCCCAAGCAGGTGATTGGGAACGGAACAGTCGCCGCGATGCAATCCGGCACTGTGCTTGGCTATAGCTGTATGGTGGAGGGGCTTATCGCTAAGGTGCAAGAGGAGGTGGGACCAATTCAACATATAATCGCCACCGGCGGGCTGGGCAGGCTCTTTTCTGAGCATTCCAAACAAATTCACTCCTACGATCCGCATCTGACCCTAAAGGGGATGCTCATTATCGCGCGGCTTAATTCAATTGCGATTTGACGCAGCCCACCCTTGTGCACCGGCAGGGGAAAACCGCGAAGCTGCAATGACCACCGGCGGGCTCGGCTTTAAAGGCTTTTAAGAATATCCTCAAATTGCAGGGCTAATTCACCGATTGCTACCTCTTTGAATCTTCCGTCTGCAGCCTTGGTAATCTCGGCAAGGTCATCGTAGGGTGTACCTTCTTTTTTGATAGGCAGCATAACCGTCACGAGATCCTGCTCGCGAATTCGGCGCTTGAACGTAGCGATCAGCGCCGGGCGCGACATCTCAGAGATCTGCCCTTCGCCATCAGTGATTACAAGGAGCATCTTTCGCTCCTGTTCCCGGCCAGGGATGCGAAGGGTATCGAGTCCAAAAC
>JBILUF010000321.1:0-3469 GCA_044371155.1 Bdellovibrionota bacterium | reverse complement strand
CCGGCGATAGCAACAGTGTCGACTTTACTACCAAAAGCATCAGCAACATGCTGGAGAAGTCCGGAATCCGTGTTGATAGCGATAAGGTCAAGGTAAAAAATGTCGCCGCCGTGATGGTTACCGCTACTTTGCCGGCCTTTATGCGACCCGGGTCGCGCATCGATGTGACTTTGTCGTCGCTTGGTGACTCCAAGAGTTTACAGGGCGGTAATCTGATCTTTGCACCGCTCAAGGGCGCTGATGGCAACGTATATGCTGTGGCTCAAGGGGCGGTGAATGTGGGCGGTTTTTCGATAGCGGGTGGAGGAGACCAAGCGGTCAAAAATCATCCTACTGTCGGTGTGATCCCAGCGGGGGCGACTGTAGAGCGGGCGATTCCATTCGATCTATTCCAGTCTAAGCGGATTAAGATAACGCTCAGAGAGGCTGACTTTACCACCATCACCCGTGTGGTGTCGGCTGTAAACACAACCCTCGGCCGCCCTTTGGCAGCAGCGGTGGATGGCGGTTCAGTAGAGGTATTGTTCCCGCCGGATTTCATGAAGGACCCGATTCGGGTGATGTCGGAGCTTGAGCTGATCGATGTTGAGCGCGATGTAGGCGCGCGTGTAGTGGTCAATGAGAAGACCGGAACGATTATCATGGGTGACACCGTCACGATAGGGAAGGTGGCACTTGCTCACGGCAATCTCAACATCGCAATTCGCTCAGAGACGAGCGTGTCGCAACCCGGGGCTGTAGCGGGCGGTGGCACCACCGCAGTTGTCACCAATACTGATGTGAATGTGGGCGAGGAGATTAAGAGGCTCCAGATTGTTGGGGGTCAGGTGACACTGGGTGAGCTTGTGAATGCTCTCAACGCGCTTGGCGCGAGTCCGCGGGATCTCATTTCGATATTCCAGGCGTTAAAGCGGGCAGGGGCCCTCAACGCTGAGCTGATTGTGATGTAAAGGGGTGCTGTATGTCGGATAGTAAGCTACTCGGACCAAGTGGAATGATATCGCCGCAGATGGCGCTGCTTGAGGGGCGACTGCGCGCTGCCCAGGATCTCGCTGCTGCAAAGCCGCTAGGCCAGGGGGCTAAAGGAACGGCACCGCACGACCAGGAGATCGAAAAGGCAGCCACCCAGTTTGAGGGGCTGTTGGTACAGGAGATGATTAAGGAGATGTGGGCTACCGTACCAAAAGGCGGGTTGTTGAGCGGCTCCAGTGAGGAGGATACCTACCAGGAGATGTACCGCCAGGCGCTGGCGCAATCAATCGCTGAGAAGCAGAGCATTGGGATAAAAGATGTGATAATTCGCGATATTAAGGCCGCTGAAGGGCGCGCAAAGAAAGCGGGTGCCGCGGGGCCTGACGAGGCATCTTAACTAAGGTTCCCCAAGGGAGTATTCTTCCTGGGGTAGCTAACACGGAGGTCGGTATGTCAGTAGATGCCACAGGGAAAGTTGGAAAACGACAAGCGGTCTTAGATGAAGCCGTTCGAGTGACGACTGCCGGAGGTAATCCAGGTAGGGGCACCTCAGTAGCTGGCAGCGGCTCCAATGGCGACCCAGCGATTGTTGATAAAGTCGATCTGCGGCTTGCAAAGACGATCCAGGAAAATCTAAACCCGAGCACTCTGAGTGCGGAGCGCAGCGAGAAGATCGCCAAGCTTAAAGAGATGATTGCAGCGGGCACATATAAGCCATCCACAGAAGATATCGCCAAGGCGGTCACTCAGGAGTTAGCCCAAGAGATCTACTTTGGTCAGTCCTCCTCAGATGATGAGACCTCAGTATTCGATCTGCTGGGAGGATCGAGGGAATAATCCATGATCGAGCGAAACGGCGCCCTGATTCGACAACTTGAATCAGCACTGCTTGAAGAGATCAAGCTGCAGGTAAGTTACGCTTCCCTGATAGATGAAGAGCGGGCTACCGTTACCAAGCTGAACTCAACGCAACTCAGCGCTCTCACCAACAAACGAGAGGAGGCTTATCGTGCCATTTTGGCAGCTAAGACCCGTCGAGAGGAGCTCACCCAAACTTTACCCGGTGCCGAGGGAGGGCAGACGTTGCGTCAGCTGCTTGGAGCTCATGCGCACCGTGATGATGCTGCGCGCCTTTCAAAGCTTGCGAGCAAGCTTGAGATACTAGTAAGAGATAACCGCACCCGCGGCCGTGAGTTTACTCGGCTGGTGCAGTTTGCCACGACCGTAATCGATGGTTCACTATCAATCCTGCGATCAGCCACCCAGTCCATATCCCGCGCCTATGGGCGTAATGGGGTAGTGAAAGAGAAGGTCGCTCCTAAGAACCGCGCTGTAAGCACCCTGAAAGAGGCATAGTAGGGGGCAATCGCTTCCGGCTCAGCTCTGTAAACATCCCTGGCACATACGTTGCAGTTCCTTGGTAGGTACCCTGTGCATGCAGGTAAGATTTGCCGAGGGATAACAGCTAAATGTCGAACTTTTCAGCGAAGATTCTAAATAACTCGGTGAGCGCCCTGAATGCTCAGCAGGCAGTTATTGCCACATCCGCGAACAATATCGCGAACGTAAACACTCCTGGGTACAGCCGGCGCGTTGCAAATCTTGAGACTCGCAGCGGTAGTAGCGCCGGCTCCGGCTTTGATGTTGGAAGTGGGGTGCAGGTCAGCGATGTTGTGCGGATGGCAGATCGCTTCCTTGATTCGATGTTACTCCAGGCGCATAGCGACAACGGTTCAGCAAACACTAAGAATGCCCTGCTTGATCGGGTGCAGCGGCTCTTTAACCTCACTGGCGAGCAGTCCACTATCGGTGATACCTTGGGGAAGTTTTTTACCGCCGCAGATGATCTTGCCATCAACCCGTCCAGCATTGAGCTCCGTACGAACTTCCTTGCCTCTGCTCAAAACCTCGTAGACTCGATTCGCTCGACCTATAACTCGATCGCTTCCGTCCAGCAGGAAGCAAATCGCAGAGTCACCACTGAGATTGAGGATGTGAACTCACTTCTCACTCAGATCGCAAGACTCAACGCCTCAGTTGGTGCTCGAGAGGCCATTGGTGGAACAGCCGCTGATGATCGCGACCAACGCCAAGTGCTGCTCAATCAACTTGCAGGTAAGATCAATTTTACCTACCTAGAGCAGAATGACGGATCGGTCACGCTCTCTTTACCAAACGGGTTTGTCCTCGTTAATAATGAAAATGCACGTTCACTCCGGGTGACATCGAGCCCGAGCTTTGGAGGCTCCTTGCCGCCATCGCTGGGAGGCCAGCCCTTAAGCTATATCACCTATGATTACTCTGGCGGTGCAGGCTCGCAGGACCTTGATCTAACCCAGCAATTCACCGGAGGCTCAGTGGGCGGCCTGTTGGCGATGCGCGGATATGCTGATCCAACGAACACCTCTGCTTTTCAAGCCACAGGTAGCTTGGTGGAAGTTGCCTCACGCATCGAGGGACTCTCTCGCACACTGCTATCCTCCGTCAATGCGACCTA
>JBILUF010000320.1:0-3484 GCA_044371155.1 Bdellovibrionota bacterium | reverse complement strand
AACTCAGAGCCTACAAGCCCAAGGATCTTATCGTATTGCACTGGGTCAAGGCCTTCCATTGGGCAGGAGTCGATTCCTTTTAGCGCGGCGGTTTCAAGTAGGAATCCCATCGTGATGTAAGCCTGACGCTGCGCCCAAAAGTGTGCGGTCTCAGCACGTGGGCCACGCACGATATCCCCAAGTATCATGTCCTGATACGCTTTGAGTTGCTCAGTGGGAACACCGCGTACCTCAGAGATGCGAGCGATGTACTTTGTTACATACTCTTCGGTGACTTTCTTAAGAGTTGCAAGCACCACAAAATGAGAGCAATCCTCCACCTGAGATT
Organism: Bdellovibrionota bacterium; assembly: GCA_044371155.1. Classification (GTDB taxonomy): domain Bacteria; phylum Bdellovibrionota_C; class UBA2361; order UBA2361; family UBA2361; genus CAZTER01. The sequence goes on along the minus strand of JBILUF010000320.1, from coordinate 3,156 downwards.
GATTCCAGGATGCCGCACGAAGCTCTTTGCGCATCGAGGCGTTTTGCACCACGATCGCCTTTACTGGCTGAAGCCCGTACGAGGTCGGAGTAAGGCAGATGGCATCGGCAAGAAGCTTCCAATCCTGCTCCGAGATCTTCTTGGAAGGATCGAAGGCTTTGGTGGCATACCGCCAGTGAAGCTGGGCTGTAATCGCTTCAGAGGAAATCGTGTTCATATGCGTACTCGAAAAAAGGTTAAATCTGTGTCGGGGTAGGTTATGCAATATCTGAGGCCGAAGCGCCAGGGTTGGCTGATGATTAAGGCCCATGCTCCCCCGCAGGGTTCGAGTGTAGTCTGTCCTGTTTTAGCGATACCGACCCGCTGAAAGCCTATTCAGCCTGTCCCAGGCACCGAAATCGCTGCACCATCTGCCCATCTACCAAAACCTCTTCAAAAAACATCGCAAACGGCCGCACCCAGAGACCTGGGCTTGGATCTTTGCAGGGACGGTACAGCACTAACGGCTCTAATGTCTCACTATGCCGCACCACGCCGAGTACTTCATATGTCGCGCCCTTGTAGTGCTGATATCGACCGAGGACTAGATCAGGCGGGGGCGTAAGGGAATTCATGTCGAATAATGAAGAGAGGTTTAAACTAGCGTGGGCTAAAAGTCTTTGAAGTACTCAAACGGCTGCTGACACTCTCGACAGAAATACATCGCCTTGCATGCTGTGGGGCCGAATTGGCTCCTGCGCTCCGTTTTAGAGCTGTCGCAGAAGGGGCAGGGAACCTTGGGGTTAATAGTAATAAGGTCTCCGCTTTGCTGCATCGGCGGGGCAATGCCGTACTCTTTTAGCTTCTTTCGACCTGCCTCTGAAATCCAGGTAGAGCTCCAGGCCGGGGAGAGCACCGTCCTAACTGTTACCTGCTCGAATCCTGCCTGGTGCAAGCGTGCCTTTACCCCCTCCTCAATCACTGCCATCGCCGGACAGCCAGAGTAAGTGGGGGTGATTGTCACCAGTATCCCTGATGCGTTGGCCTCCGCATCCCGCACGATACCAAGGTCAACGATACTCAAGGCTGGCACCTCAGGATCTAGCACCTCTTCGAGCAGGATAAAAATCTCCTCGCGTGTAGGGGGTTGCTCAGTCATCGAGAGCTCCACAGCTTACCACGAAGCTCCTGGATGCGTGCGTGGCAGCACCTGCATCTCTGCGAGTAGGTGCCCGAGATGCTCAGAGTGTGTGCCTACTCGACCACCCTCGATCGCCTCGGAATCGGTTGGACGTTTTAGCTTGGCCTCCGAGAGGGTGGAGTCAACTACAGCGTCCCACTTGGCGCGCACTCCAGAGAGGTCGGGGATAGCACCCTCTGCCACGAGTGCTTGAACTGAGGCGGGCCATACAAATAGCTCGCCGCAGAGATGCCAGAGATCATCGAAAGCGGATTGAATTCGGAGAGCGCTTTTCTCTGTGCCGTCCCCAAGCCGTATCACCCATTCACGGCTGTGGCGCAGATGGTAGAGCTCCTCTTTGTGAGCTTTTGCAGCAAGCGCCGCTATGTCTGCGTTTCCGGAGCTCGAAAGCGCTTCAAGCAGCGGCACGCTAAAGGCGTCAAACAAAAACTGGCGCGCCATTGTGACGCCAAAATCTCCGTTTGGCTGTTCTACAAGGCAAACGTTTCGAAACTGCCGCGCGTCACGTAAGAAGGCCAGAGTATCCTCGGAACGTCCAGCACCCTCGAGGGTAGCGGCAGCCTTCAGAAACAGGTTCGCCTGACCCACAAGATCGAGCGCGATATTGGCTAACGCGATGTCCTCCTCCAGTACGGGAGCGTGTCCACACCACTCTGAGATTCGATGACCTAAAACGAGGCGGTCATCACCTAGCATCAGAAGAAACTCAAAGAGGTTTTGATTTGAAGGGTGCATTACTCAGCCTTGATGCCCCGGGGCACCTTATAGAAGTGCGGGTGGCGATAAATTTTGTCATCGGAGGGGCGGAACATACTGTCAGTATCGGCAGCCGAAGTGGCCACAATCTGATCCGCAGGCACAATCCATAGGTTCACCACCTTGCCGCGGCGTGAGTACACATCGCGAGCATTCTGCACTGCCATCGTTTTGTCTGGAGCGCGAACACTCCCTGCGTGCTCGTGCGGTGCGCCGCCTTCAAGCTGCACAAACACCTCCCACAGAGGCCATTCCTGTTCTGTCATGCTACTCCTTGTTGCGAATTAGGCGGCGTGCTTCTTAGCGTACGCCATAGCGGCTTCACGCACCCAGGCGCCGTCAGCATGAGCTTTGTTGCGAGCGCGTAGACGCTCTCGGTTGCAGGGCCCGTTGCCGTTGACGACACGCCAAAACTCATCCCAGTTGATTGTTCCAAACTCCCAGTGTCCAGTCTCGGCGTTAAGCTTCAGATCTGGATCCGGCAGCGTGATATTCACGGCGCGTGCTTGCGGCACAGTCAGATCCACAAAGCGCTGCCTGAGCTCATCGTTGCCTTTCCGTTTTACTCCCCAGCGCAACAGCTCAGCGCTGTTCGGAGAGTCCTTGTCAGAAGGGCCAAACATCATAAGGCTTGGCCACCACCAGCGGTTGACCGCATCTTGCACCATCTCGCGCTGCTCCGGGGTGCCATTGGCTAACAGGGCCACGATTTCATACCCCTGGCGCTTATGGAAATTCTCCTCTTTGCAGATTCGCACCATCGCACGCGCATACGGGCCAAACGATGAATGAGCTAGTTGCGTCTGGTTGACAATCGCCGCTCCATCTACTAGCCAGCCAATCACCCCAATGTCAGCCCAGGTGAGGGTGGGGTAGTTAAAGATCTGTGAGTACTTGGCCTTGCCACTGAGAAGCTCATCAATCAGTTGGTCGCGGGAGACATTCAGTGTTTCGGTGCCGCAGTAGATATATAGTCCATGCCCAGCTTCATCTTGCACCTTCGCCAAGAGCGACATCTTGCGCTTCAGTGACGGCGCACGGGTGATCCAGTTCGCCTCTGGCAGCATGCCAACAATTTCGGAGTGCGCGTGTTGCGACATCATCCGCACGAGTTGCTTCCGGTATTTCTCAGGCATCCAGTCGCGCGGCTCAATGGTCTCTCCGCGAGCGACTCGGGCCTCGAATTCAGCCAGTAACTTAGAATCGTCAGGCGAGGTGGC
>JBILUF010000031.1:0-11716 GCA_044371155.1 Bdellovibrionota bacterium | reverse complement strand
CAAGCGGTAGCGAAACTAAAAACCGGAAAACTTGATCTCAATGCCGATGCTGGTTTTGTGATGGGGAGCTATGATGCCTCGGCCACCACATCTAGCGCCGGAGTTCTCGGGTACCAAAAGAGGGGCGGGGGCTATATGGGCGCATCTCTTGGCGCAAGCACTATTACCCTCGATGACGCAGCCAACAAAGAGATGTACGGCAAGGATATCGTAGCGGTGAACCTGCTTGAAGCAGTGCAGACCGGTACCCATGAGGCTGCTACTGAGTTCCTGAAGAAGCTCCCAGAGGTCTCGTAGTAACACCTCTACTTATGCTGAGCGCCCAGGTGGCTGACATGGGGCGCTCAGCATCTTAGCCCTTCACCACCGCCAGCGGCCTAAGGCGCGCCACGATATTGGCCAGGTGCCCTGCCGACACCACCCCCACCACCGCCTCTACATCTTTATAGGCCTGAGGTGCCTCCTCTAAAAGTCCCTTGCGCGACCCGGCTCGCACCGTCACCCCATACGAGTGGAGCTGCTGCATAAGCTTATCGTACTCAATACCCTTGGCTGCCTTGGTGCGTGACATTATCCTTCCTGCCCCGTGACAGGTGGAGCCAAAACTATCCCCCATTCCGCGCGTTGTGCCCGCAAGCACATATGAGCAGGTCCCCATTGAGCCTGGGATCAGTACTGGCTGCCCGGTCTCACGATATCGCTCGGGGATCTCTGGCGAGCCTGGACCAAAGGCCCGTGTGGCCCCTTTGCGATGCACGATATAGTCGCGGCTCTTGTGACGCTCAAGCTTAGCGATGTTGTGTGACACATCATATAAAAGCTTTAGGTATGCATTCGGCGAATGTGGAAAAAACTCTTTAAAGATTGAACGCACCGCCGCCGTAATCACCTGCCGATTGGTCCAGGCAAAGTTTGCGGCTGCCGCCATTGCGGCAAAATACTGCTGCCCCTCAACCGAACGAAACGGAGCGCAGGCCAGCTCCCGGTCGGGCAAAACAAAATCATACTGGGAGAGCTTTGAGTTCATAAGCCGCACATAATCGGTGCAGATCTGATGCCCCAGGCCACGCGAACCGGTGTGCACCAGTACTGTCACCTGCCCTTCGAACAATCCAAATGCTGCGGCGGTAGCGGCGTCGTAAGTCTTTTCAACGGTTTGAATCTCAACGAAATGATTTCCTGACCCCATCGTGCCAAGCTGTCCGCGGCCGCGCTCCTTAGCAGCTGCCGAAACACAGTCAGGGTCGGCATGATGGTAACTGCCCCCTTCCTCGGTGCACTCAAGGTCCTCTTCAAAGGCCAGGCCCCGGCCGCGGGCCCACTTGCAGCCAACTTTTAGCACTTCCTCAAGGTCTTTCTCAGTTAGCGGATATCCATCCCCTCGCCCCACTCCTGAAGGCACCCGCGCCTCTACTGCCGTGGCAAGCTCTTTTAGTTTCGGCCGGATTTCATCGGTGACCATATTGGAGCATAGCAGCCGCACGCCGCAGTTGATGTCATACCCCACGCCTCCTGGTGATATAACCCCGCCCTCGGTAAGAATTGGCGCCACGCCACCGATTGGAAACCCGTATCCCTGATGGATATCTGGCATCGCAAGCGCATAGGGGTGAATCCCAGGGAGGGTCGCCACATTCACAAGCTGCTCAAGGGAGTTATCAGCCAGGATACCATCGAGCTGGCTTGCGGCCGCATACAGCCGCGCCGGGGCACGCATATCGCTTCGAAAAGCCTGCGGCACCTCCCAGAGGTAGTCACTTAGCGGGACTAGATCTTTTATCTCCAAGGGGCCTCCGGGTGTCGCTGGTAAAGCTTTGTAAGCATACCAATCGGAGATCGAAACGAAAATGAGGGATCGCAGTAGGATTAGAGGTCGCAGGTGACCCGCGCGCGATATTCGTGCGGCTGCTCGGTGAGCACCAAGCCATGATATGTGACGGCTTTTATCTCATCTCGTATCACCGCCGGAGCGAGCTCAAGCTCGGCGTGTAGCTCATCCGGATTTAGAAATGACACCCTGGTGCCAACAGGCACTAGCCCCTCGGCAGTGGCCGTAGAGACTATCGTGTTAAGCCAGTCCACCAAAAGGCTCTCTGAATCCGGCGCGGACAGGGTCACCTCACGCCGCAGGCTTTTGGCTTCCCCCACTATCTCTGCACCCATGGCTTCAATCAGCCCCGAACTCAAGATGGCATACAGCTCAGGGCGACTCTCTGCCCACCCTTCCACCACAAGGTCTGCGGTGTGCTCATGGAAACGAAAGCCAGTTAGCGGTTGCTTTCCTCTTGCATCAGAGTGCTCTGTATCCACCGTATCTCTCCCTTGTGCTTTAGATTCCGTGGCTACGCTGCCCGCTCCACCTGGCTCGGTCGGGCGTTAAACGAGAGCTCCCCTCCCGTCACCCCTACCGCTACAACTGAGTTATCCGGAATCTCGCCTGCGATAATGCCTCGGCCAAGCTTGGTTTCAAGCTGACGCTGCACATATCGCTTAAGGGGACGCGCGCCATACACCGGGTCATATCCAGCTTTGGCGATAAGCTCTTTGGCGGCATCGGTGACTTCGATAGTGATATTTCTATCCTTAAGCCGGGATTGCACCGATTCAAGCAGCAGGTCAACAATCCGTTTAATCTCTTCAAGCTGCAGCGGCTTAAATAAAACGATTTCGTCGATACGGTTTAGAAACTCTGGCCTAAACCTTCCGCGCAGTTCATCCATCACCTTCTGCCGGGCCGACTCCATCACTTCCCCCTTGGAAGAGATGCCCTCCAACAGGTGCGGCGAGCCGATATTAGAGGTCATAATTACCACCGAGTTCTTAAAATCCACGGTGCGTCCCTGCGAATCAGTGAGCCTGCCGTCATCCAAAAGCTGCAGCAGTACATTAATCACATCTGGATGGGCCTTCTCGATCTCATCAAACAGGACGACCGAGTACGGTTTGCGCCGCACCTGCTCAGTAAGCTGCCCGCCCTCTTCGTACCCCACATATCCTGGAGGGGCGCCTACCAAGCGCGAGACCGCGAACTTCTCCATGTACTCGCTCATATCGATACGAACGATGCTCTCTTCGGAATCAAATAATGTAGAAGCTAGCGCCTTTGCTAGCTCGGTCTTACCCACCCCAGTTGGCCCAAGGAAGATAAAGGAGCCTATCGGACGACGCGGATCTTTAATTCCCGCACGGGCTCGGATCACCGCATCCGATACAAGCTGCACCGCTTCATCCTGGCCAATCACCCGCTCATGCAAGATGGCATCGAGCTTAAGGAGCTTCTCCTTCTCTCCTTCCACGAGCTTTGACACCGGCACCCCGGTCCAGCGCGATACTATCGCCGCGATCTCTTCTTCGGTTACCTGCTCACGCAAAAGGCGCGGGGCAGCCCCGGCTTTGGCAAACTTGGACTCTTCAGCAGAAAGCTCCTTTTCAAGCCGCGGCATGGTGCCGTGGATAAGGGTGGCTGCCTCTTCAAGCTGGTTTTTGCGTTGTGCGGTGGCGATATCAAGCCGCACCTGCTCAATCTTGGCACGCAGTGCTTGCACGGTGTGGATAAGCTTCTTCTCATCCTCCCACTGAGCGCGCATCTCTTTGGAGCGGTCTTTTAACTCAGCGAGCTCTTTAGCAAGCTCTGTGAGACGTTTCTTACTCTGCTCGTCTTTTTCCTTTCTAAGCGCTGCCTCTTCAATTTCAAGCTGCATCACCCGACGGGTTACCTCGTCTAGCTCAGCGGGCATCGAGTCAATTTCAGTGCGCACCGTAGCGCAGGCCTCGTCGACTAGGTCGATAGCCTTATCAGGCAGAAACCTATCTGAGATGTAGCGGTCAGAAAGTATCGCCGCTGCCACCAGAGCGTTGTCTTGGATCTTTACTCCATGATGCACCTCAAATCGCTCACGAATACCGCGTAGGATAGAGATGGAATCCTCAACGGTGGGCTGATCCACCTGTACCGGCTGGAAGCGTCGCTCCAGAGCGGCATCTTTTTCGATATACTTTCGGTACTCATCCAAAGTGGTGGCACCGATACAGTGCAGCTCCCCGCGCGCCAGCATAGGCTTTAGCATGTTCCCAGCATCGATAGCCCCTTCAGCCTTCCCGGCTCCGACAATAGTATGGAGCTCGTCAATAAAGAGGATGATGCGCCCTTCTGAGTTTTTGACCTCTTGCAGCACTGCCTTAAGCCGCTCCTCAAACTCTCCGCGGTATTTCGCACCGGCCAGGAGTGCCCCCATATCAAGGCTAAAGATGGTTTTATCCTTTAACCCCTCCGGTACATCTCCGCGCACGATGCGCTGCGCAAGCCCCTCAACGATGGCGGTCTTACCCACTCCGGGCTCACCGATGAGCACGGGATTGTTCTTGGTCTTGCGTGAGAGAATCCGGATAACGCGGCGGATCTCTCCGTCCCGACCGATGACGGGGTCTAGTTTGCCGCGTTGACTCTCTTGCACCAGATCTCGTCCATAGCGCTGCAAGGCCTCGTATGTCGCCTCTGGGTTTTGGCTTACCACCCGCTGATTGCCGCGCACTGCGGTGAGCACCTGAAGAAACCGATCGCGGTTTAGCTTAAAAGTAGCAAAGAGCTTACTGAGTGGGTCTTTATCCTCAAGCCCAAACATTGCAAGCACAAGGTGCTCAACTGATATGAACTCATCCTTTAGATACTTGGCCTCCTCCTCGGCCTTGACCATCACCCGGTTAAGCCTTTGAGTAACATATACCTGCCCCACCGGAGCACCGGTGCCGCTCTTTACACTTGGGCGCTTTGCAAGCTCTTCGTCCACTGCCGCCATGAAGGAGTCGGTGGGAATCTCCATCTTCTGGATCAGACGGGCGACAAGGCCATCTTCCTGGTGCAGGAGTGCTGCCAAAAGATGCTCTACGTCAAGCTCCTGGTGGCCAAGCCTGGTAGCACGCGCCTGGGCCTCGTGTATGGCCTGCTGACACTTCTCGGTGCAACGATTCATATCCATATGATGACTCCTTCTCTGCTAAGACCTATGTTACCCGCGTGGGTTAAACGAGGACACCTCTTTTAGCTGCTCCATAAGCTCCCGCTCCTTAGCCGAGAGCGCCCCTGGTACTGCTATTGAGAGTTCCAGGTAGAGATCTCCTGAATTCCCCGATGAGCCCACTAAGCCCTTACCTCTCACCCTTAGCCGCTGCCCAGATTGCGACCCAGAGGGAATTGTCACCCGTAGCTCGCCAGCAAGGGTCCTTACCGTCACCTGCCCTCCAAGGGTTGCCTCCCATGGCGACACCGGCACGGCCAGAACGAGATTGTCCCCTTCAACTTTATAGTTAGGGTGCCTTGCCAGCCGCACCCTCAGCAGCAGATCCCCTGCTGCCACTCCGGCAGCGCCGCCAGGGGCCCCTTGGCCTGAGAGCCGGATCACTGAGCCATCTTTGATCCCTTTTGGAATCTTTACCTTAAGTTTTTTGAGCTCCCTGCGCGGCACACCGTGCGCGTCATACACCACCTGCTCAAAAGAGACCTGCTTACTTCCACCGTGAAAAATATCCTCAAGCGACAACTCAATCTCTGCCTGCTGATCCTCTCCTTTATGGGGCTGACCAAACGGCCCCGAGCCACCAAACTGAGCGCCGAACGCACCGCCACCCCTAGAGGCACCGCCCCCAAAGATAGCCTCAAAGAAATCGCTAAAATCCCCGAGCCCGCCGAATCCCTGCGAGGCGCCGTCGCCGGCACGTCTAAACTTCATCCCGCCGAAATCAAATCCCGGTGGTGGCTCAAAGTCCTGCCCAGCGTGATAGTTTGCTCCCAGCACATCGTATTTTTTGCGCTTCTCAGGATCTTTGAGCACCTCGTACGCTTCATTGATCTGCTTAAATTTAGCCTCGGCGGTCCTCTCTTTGTTTACGTCGGGGTGGAATTTTCGCGCGAGTTTGCGGAACGCTTTTTGGATCTCCTCCTGCGAGGCTTTGCGCTCGACCCCAAGTGTTTCGTAATAGTCTTGGAATTTAATACCCATCCTCAAAGCCTGTTTAAAAGCGGCCGAGGGCTATTGGCCCCTCAAATGCGTTCCTAGCTACACATAGATAGATAAGCATCAAATGGATGGTTTCCAAGGGGGCGTAAATGGGGTGATTCAGGTAAGATCCGAGACAGCCACGACTTCTATCCATTTTGGCGCTCTAGGACGAGGTGGAGACACCGTACTCTTACTCTCTTCATGGCAGCCTGGGGGCTCAGCCCGCCTATGGTGCTCGGAATGGCCAAAAGTGCGGTCGCCGCAAACATTCCTGCTTTGGCGTATCGGCGAATTTGAAGGACCACCCCCACCAATTTCTAGTTGGCGCACCTCTTGTGATGAATTGGGGAATTGCTACCTGACCGCTCGCTCGTTTGAGGATTATCTTTCCCCCCCTTGAGTCTGTGGCGCGCTGCGGTAAGGTACGGCCCATGATACGAAAGATAATACTGCTACCGATTTTTTTTATTTTGTTAATGGCCTTAGCCTGGGCGTGCGCTGCGCTGCTCATAGATGGCCCCCCTTCTTTGCTGTTTAATGCAATTTCGTATGGGCAGGTACTCGCCTTTGTTTTTGCGTGTATAAATTTAGTTATTTTCGCCCGAGTGCGCCCGCTGCGAGTCGCGCTCGCTTGTTCCGGCGCACTGGTCGCTGCTGTGATTGTCTGGTGGTCATTGATTTCTCCTAGTAACGACCGCAATTGGACCCCGGAAGTAGCCCAATTGCCCCATGCAACTATTGAGGGCGACCGGGTCGTCATTACAAACGTACGTAATTTCGATTATCGATCGGAAATGGACTTCACTCCGCGCTGGGAAACTAGATCGTACGATCTTTCCAAGATCAACGGCCTTGATGTATTTCTGTCGTATTGGGGCAGCCCTTGGATCGCTCACACCGTAATGAGCTGGGAGTTCTCCGATGGGCAACATTTAGCAATCTCCATTGAGACTCGAAAGGAGGTCGGCGAGCAGTACTCGGCTATTTTAGGGTTTTTTAGGCAATTCGAACTCTACTTTGTTGTAGCGGATGAAGGAGATGTTGTGCGGCTTCGCACTAATTTCAGAGGCGAGGATGTTTATCGCTATAGAATTAAAGATACACCGGCTGAAGCACGAGCCCTGCTTCTTGAGTATCTGCAATTAGCTAATAACTTGGCAGACCATCCGAAGTGGTACAATGCGTTCTCACATAACTGCACTACCGAGATTCGCAACATCCGGCAGTCCGTTGGGCGGGCGCGCAGCTGGGATTGGAGGATACTTGTAAATGGCCACCTTGACGAGTTCGGTTATGAGACGGGGATGATCGAAAATTCCCTTCCCTTTGCAGAGGTCAAGGCACAAGCGCGAATTACTGAGCGTGCTATGAAAACGACCGCCACAGACGACTTCAGCCGTGCCATTCGGGAATAGTATTCGGCACAACAGCACTCGAAGCAAGATCACCCTACCAAAGGCAAACCTCATAAAAATTGACGATCTGAATATTAATGGACAGCGATGTCCTGTATACTCAAGGCCTTATTCAGGGGGGTATTCCATATAGCGATATCGCCAATTTTCTGTAAGATGTCGGGTAAATCTTGGGTAAATCTTGATCGGAGAAAAAATGAAGCATACTGCTAAACTCGTAGGACTTTTCGCCTTAATTGCACTAGTTTGTGGTGGCTGCGCCTCCTCCAAGGGACAGCCCTCCGGATTCCTCGGTGACAATCGCGTTTATAGCGCGATGAAACCGGTTCCCGAGCTTGATGGAGTGATGGTTTACAAGGAACAGCCGTTTCCTTTGGCTGGGTTTGATAGCTTCATAGTCCCGCCGGTGAGTATCTATCTCAATGCGGAGGGAATTAAGCGCGGGGTATCTGACGAGGACCTACGTGAGATCGCTGAGAATTGTCGCAGAAATGTGATCAAGGTCCTTGGTGCGCGCTATCAGATGGTGTCAGCTGCGGCCCCGCGTGTCGCGATTCTCAAAATAGCGATTACAGATGCCGATCCAAATCTTGTGCTGCTGAACTTGCACCCCGGGTCTCTGGTTCTGGGCGGGGGGCTTGGTGGCGCCACGATGGAGGTCGATCTTATCGATTCAATGACAGGGCGACGAGTTGCAGCAGTTATGGCTACTAGCAAGGGCAAACGTTACAACTATGTTGCAGGCATGTCGAAATGGGGACATACAAACGCCGTGCTCGAGGATTGGGCGAGGATATTGGCGGAGCGAATTGAAAAATCGCACGGTTAAGTAAAAGAGGAAAGTGAAGATGAAGCAGTATAGTTTGAAGTCCGCCGCTAGTTTTATTAGTGCGTTACTGATTGCGCTAAGCTTCGAGGTGTCCCAAGCCTCTGCAGCAAATCCAGAGCCTAAACTGTATCCAAATAAGCACCTCGCCGAGGTTGGAGAATCCAAGGCCAAACAGGATATCGCAGCTTGTAGCAGCAAGGCCGCTGCATACGTACAGCAGAGCAAGCAGCAGGGCGATGGTCTAAAAGCCGGAGTCCGTGGTGCGGCACGGGGCGCATTGTTGGGCACGGCTGGTGGAGCTATCGCCGGAAATACTGGGCGCGGTGCCGCTACTGGAGCAGTGGTGGGCACCACCGCCAGCGCCATGAAGGGAGTGAGGGAACGAGGGTCACGAGATCCCGCATATCAACAATATGTCAATTCATGCCTTGAGGATAAAGGCTATAGGGTTGTTGAGTGGAGATAAAATAGGGGAAGCGTGACTTTCACGCTTCTCCCGTTAGCGCACCTCCTCAATATCAGGGAGCGCCCACTGTTTATTGAAATACGCCTCTGTTGGAGCATAGAGGCGAAAGTATACAAACCAGCCCTTCCCAGGCACGGTCTGCACAAAGTTCGTTTGTGAACCGGTTGGTTTATCGGGGCCAAAGAATAGATCAACCGAACCATCCGCATTCACCTCTAACCCTTGTTTACGCGAGGAGATATCGGCGGTGCCGTTCGGCGATTGGAGCGGGGCACGGGTCACATTCTCATACAGAGTGAACGACCAGAACTGCTTTACTGGTGGATTGGGCGGGACTCGCAGCCGGTAACTCTTGGACCCATCGAGCCATGCACCTGATTTATCCTTGGCGGTCTCAAGATACACCTGGCCAAACCCAACAACCCGGCCTTGCATTCCGAGGGTGTTCCCAATCGCTTCGTAGAACCACGAGGCACGTTCGTCGAGCTGCGAGAATTCCTTGGTCTGTTGATTGAGCTCGACCATGTTGGCGTACTCCCAGTGCGTGCCGGCAAAAGCCGTGGAGTCGGGGAACCGTTTAGAAAAAGCATTCGCGCGCGCCATTAACTCGCCAGTCACAGCGGCTTCCCCCAGAACCTTTCGCCGCTTCTCATCGGGCTCGAAGGGCTTTCCCCTCTCAATTCCAAGCGACCGAAGCATCGCGGCAAAATACCCGTTGTGGGGCTCGAGTGGCTCGGGGTCGAGAATCTCCTTTAGCTGCGCAAAGTACGACAGGTCGTTAGGCTGCCACGAGGCCCAGGCGCGTCCGCCAACGGGGATGTACTTTGTGGCCGCTGGTGTAGCGCGGTTATTCCACCCGTAGATGCCATGTTTGCGCACGGTGGCCTCCGCCTCGGCGATATCAGGGGAGAGTCCGCGTGTACCAAACCAGACCTGATTGGTGGCTGAACGTGCGACAAAGTACCCAGGCGGATTTAATTCGGGGCCGCCTGGGGGAAGAATTAGATACTTACCCCCTTGGCCCTTATCCGGCCCCGTTTGGCCTGTATCGATAACAGGGCGTTGCCAAATGTCATCCACACCGCCGGCTGTCGCACCCGCTGGCACCTCAACCACCAATGGCCCCTGCTCCGCCATGTTCCAAAAGGTGAAGGCGTATAGTGTTGTAAGGTTGGGGGTCAACATCCCTGCTTTATCCTTTGGCGTTTGGTACAACACCACCTCGCCATCTTGAGCGTCAAAGTTTTTGCGGTGCGCCTGCCGTAAACCGTAAAACCCCACCGCAGGGAGCCCCCAGAGATAGCTCTGCGTAGCGCGCTGAAAATCCATCTCCTCGTACAGCTTCTCTACCGCTGCCGCCGACGGATATCCATTTTCAAGCTCGAGCTTTCCGAGCCTTGTTGAAACGGTTTGAGCAAAGACCGCCGTACTGCCAAGCAGCACGACACTCAACACTCCGGCAGCAAAGCTGAAATGCTTAGGTAGGAAGAAGAAATTACTCATCGTATCTCCTTGACTGAAGGTAGGCTCCAAGTGCCGTCGATAAGCGCGGCTTTAGGTCCGTAAAAGCGGGCGACAAAGAAGAATGGTCCCTGCGGAGTGGGTAGCCAGTTACCGATCTTATCGGGACTGGGCTCTTGGCTCTGCAGATAGATCTCAAGCGACCCATCAGCGCCTGGTTTAAGGCTCGGGGAACGATCGCCGAGGGAATATCGATTTAGCTTATTCTCAACTAGAAATCGCTCCGGCAATCGATACATGGTAATCGACCAGAAAATATCTACTGGCGGGAGCTGTCCCGGTTCAAAGCGCAGCACCCATCGCTTATTTCCATCCAGCACCTGGCCAGCGGCATCGGTCTGCTGGCTCCCGTAGATCGCCTCTTCCTTCGAGTTGCCATAAATACCAAGCATCGCGCCCAGAGCGCGGCGCATAACGTAGTCGTCCGCCAGCTCGGCCCGGGTGCCAAAAAGTTGTTTCGAGTCTTTCTGAGCAAGCGCGGTATCCCGAAGAAGCTTAGCTGCATCCGCCACCCCCGCTTCGATGGCAGTCCGTATCGCTGGTGGTAATGCCGCAGGGTCAAACCGCTTACCTGCTCCGATTCCAATCGCGGCAAAACGCTCGAATGCGGCTTTTTCACTGGGCACAGTAGGCATATATGGTAAAAGCGCATTCAGGTACGCAATAAAGCCTATCCCCTCACCCGCCGCCTTATCCCAAGCCGGGAGACTGATCGGTGCCAAGGCTGGCGGAGCAGGAACGCCAAGAAACTTAGACAATGGGCTAATCTGATACTGTGCTTGAATCCGTTGCATCGCCTCGCGATCACTCTCACCGTCTAACTGAGTGCGGGTAAGAGTCCCAACAATTTCGGTCTCTGCCCGGAATACCGCGGTAATGTTTGGCGGAATCTCTCCTTTCCAGTTGGGACCAGCAAAGAGATAATTCCCCGCGGCTCGACCAGTGGCACGCACTCCGGTGTAAGCGAAATTGTGCGTATACAGATCGAACCACTGATTTACGTAGTAGCGGGGAGCGGGCACCGCAGGCAGTGAGACAACGATTGGCTCGGCACGCAGGTCAAGCCACGCCCATGAGTAGGGGGTATCGTTATTGGGGGTTACAATGTCAGTGTCAGCAGGAGTAGAAAGACGGGAGTAGTGTCGAAAACGGTTGAACCCTCCGACGAAGCCAGAGGACTCCTTGTTAAGAGCCTGGCTGTAGAGGGTCTGATACCCCTGAAGCGGCGCATAGGCATACAGCCATGCCTCTTTGGCGATTGCTCGCACGGCGTCCGTATTCACCGTCTTCTCAGTATTCGCCGCCTTCTCAGCTGGCGCGCAGGCGCCGTCTCCTGGAAGCGACGCGTTGAGGGTAATAGCGACGGCGATCCACAGCAAAAAAGAGGAGAGACGATTAGCCAGCATGCGTTAGCACCAGTTTCAATACGCAATAAAATTTTAAAAGAACTAAGAGAACAGAGGGTCTTGGGGCTGAAAGGTTTCTAACA
>JBILUF010000319.1:0-3491 GCA_044371155.1 Bdellovibrionota bacterium | reverse complement strand
CTCCATCGCCTCACTGCCCTACCTACTCGATGCCGCTGGGAGTAGGAGCTCCCCTTGCAGGGTAATTAGTTAGGTGTTCTCTAAATCCCCATTTTTAAACTTGGGTGTCCGGGAAGATCCTGTCCCCCATAGCCCGCACGAGGCGGCGCTAAATTCTTACACTTGGGTGTCCGAGAAGATCCCCGGTCCTGCAATATCCCCCGGAGGATGGAGGGGCTAGGGCAGGGAATTGCATGGGTGTCCTCTCCTACGCTCCTACGCACTCACTTATACCCTGGTGGCATCAGTTTATCAGTGGTGGCGGTCTTAAATGGGATAGTGATCCGTGTGCCTACTGCCACGGCTGCTCCGGGCTGGAGTCCGTTGGCACTGGCCAACGCCAGCGACAGTGCCTCACTGCCGGTATACCACTTGGCGATAGTGAGCAGTGTTTCGCTGGCGGAGGTGACGGTGTGGATGATGTCTCCATTCTCGGCACGCTCGGCGAAGCCCTGCGCCATGCGCAGCGCCTGTTGATCGGTGTTGAGGCCACGGAGCTCCTCAATTTTTGCCTTAGCCTCCACCTTGGGCGTAGCTCCTTTGGCCTTTACCTTTTTCACCGGGGTGGGTGCGGGGGTAGGCAGCACTGGCACTAGCACGGTGCGCACCTCGGCCTCGGTCTCTTTCGGCTGGAAGCGGAAGCGATGCTCTCGTCCAGCGATAAAAAACAGCGGCTCGCCGTTAAATGCTGATTCAAGCCGCACCAGCTCTTTATAATCTTTGCGCTCGATGGAGTATGGGCCGCGAATCACCCACTCACGGAAGCGGCCGCCGTTTTCTGTCTCGAGGTCAGCAAGCTCGGCTGCGTACACCTCTTTGTCGCGTGGGTAAAACATCAGCAGGTGTGGTGGGTGTCCCTCTTTCTCGCTGAGCTCAATTGCAGTAGGCCCGCCGCGTCCTGCCAGGAAGTTATAGAGCTGTCGGCTGCGCTGTGCCTCCTCGGCGATGAAGAGGTTAGAGCCGAGGTAGGCGTTGGAGGTGCTCAGTGGCAAGATTCCCTGGTTTACCATGGTGGAGTATTTGGGGAACTTTGATTGGAGACATCCAGATGTTCCAAGGCTCACTAGGGCTAGAAGGAGGGAGGGGATAAGGAGTCGTTTCATAGGGTTACTATAAAGAGGGCGGCGCATTCCGGCAATTGGTTCCTGCGCGGGAGGTAGCCACCAGCCAAAGTTCCCTGATACACTGACGGAGATGGGTGTCCCTAACGAAAATGGGTGTCCCTGACGGAATTGGGTGTCCTGTGCTGGCTCGCTCTATAAAGAGGGCGGCGCATTCCGGCAATTGGTTCCTGCGCGGGAGGTAGCCACCAGCCAAAGTTCCCTGATACACTGACGGAGATGGGTGTCCCTAACGAAAATGGGTGTCCCTGACGAAAATGGGTGTCCCTGACGGAATTGGGTGTCCTGTGCTGGCTCGTCAGCCGGGCGGTGCTGGGATATCTATGGTTAGCGGCGAGTTTTTGACGAGCATAGTAGATGCGAATTGTATCCTTAGACCCAGCGCTGACGGAGCTGGTGCGTAATCTGGGCGCAGGCGCTGAGCTTGCCGGAGTGTCGTCGCGCTGTGAGCTGGACCCGAAAGCGGTGGTGCCACCGCTGGTGCTCACCGGGGCGCAAAAGTCGTCGGCTACCACGGGCGGGGCCGAAGCCCTGCTGCGCTCGGAGCTAAGTTTTGAGCCTGTTGATCTTGAGGCGCTGCGGCGCGCATCCCCTGATGTGGTGCTGGCGCGGGTGTCGCATGGGGTGCTTATGCCTAACGAGCCTGCAGGAACGGCGCGGGCTGGGGCGGTGTCAGTCCAAGAGCTTGAGGCGCGGCTGCGTGCGTGGCTGGGAAATGACAAGGTGCAATTGGTGGCGCTACGGCCGAGCCGCCTTGAGGGAATCTATGCGCTGCTGGAGGCAGTGGGGGCGGCGATTGGTCGCGTGAGCGCCGCGCATGAACGTGCGCAGCGTCTTAAGGCCCAGCTAATGGATTGGGCCGATAACTTTTATGATCGCACCAAGAACAAAAAAGTCACCTTCCTAAGTTCGATTGCGCCGATGCGGCTTGGCGGGCTTTGGATCCCGGATATGGTTGCGCTTTGTTCGGCTATAAGTCAGGAGCGCACTCCAGGGGCAGCACATCGCGAGACGAGCTGGAACGAAGTAGTAGCGTTTAATCCAGATGTGATCGTGGTGGCACCTGAAGGGGTTGATCTTAAGGGCAGTATGGCTACCTTCAAGGAGCTCTCAAAGCTCCCGGGCTGGGATGATCTGCCAGCGGTAAAGCGCAGCGAGGTATTTTTTACTGATGGGATAAAGCACTTCTATAATCCAGCGGTAGGTATCGTAGATTCAATGGCGATCCTTATCTCGGCGATTGCAGGGTTTGAAAGTGGCTACATCACCACGCGCGACACCTTTTATCGGCTGCGCTGGCTTGAACTCCATCGGCACAGGTTGTGATGGTGTAGAACAGACTCTCTTAGAGGCGAGCGACCAAGAGTTTTGAGTGCGGAGCCTTTCCAGGAAAATACAAGAGGTCGGTTTGGTGATATGGGTGAGTGGTATATAGGATAGCCCACAACACTGCCTCCAACGCAGATGCATCGCGTGCGGTCTATACGAGCGAGGCGCAGGTGTATAAGAGTTTAAAGAGCGCGGAATTCAATCGATTAGTGATATGCGCATCCCTCGCATCAAGAAATGGGATAACAACATATATGTTTTCGAGATTGGTATCGTAGACGTCTCCCGTATTTTGGACTTTGGTGGATCCTATCTTGATTACCCTCCGGAACATGTGCAGCGGGAACGCAATTTGGATGCAGAGCAAAGCTGGGGAACATAAAGTTCGGCATGGAGTGTGATGATAGCTGGGATTTAATCCCGAGACGGGGCTGTTTTAAGATTTGTCGAAACCAGTCCAGGCTTTGACATAGCTCATCAGCTCGCAAGCTCCTTTAGCCCCTCGCTCCAATGCACCGCTTTGGTTAGTCCAAACTGCTTCGGCCGTTCATCTCGCGACCACACCCGCAGTTCAGCCCCGGGAAAATCATCTGCGAAGTGATTCACAACATCGGCATCTTCTTCGGTGACAGCGTCAGTGCTTTTGAACTCGACAAGGAGTGTTGATTTTCCTGGTCGTTCAATAATTAGATCGATCTCAAGATTAGTCTTGGTCTTAAGGTACGAAAACCTCAGATCAAGTCGATGATACGAATTGACTCTGTGACACTCGCAGAGCAGGAAGTGCTCGAAGGCACGGCCATATGCAAAGGTGCCTGGCACTATAGGCACGTTTAATAGCCCTTCCATCGCCCGCTTGATTCCCGGGTCAAAGAGGTAAAATTTGGGTGACAGGATCTGTTGCTTTCGGACTGAACGGTTATAACTCTCAAGGTAAAATCCCAGAAATGTGTCCGCTAAGATCTCAAAGTATTTCTTGACTGTCTTGTCGTCGACGCCGGT
>JBILUF010000318.1:0-3495 GCA_044371155.1 Bdellovibrionota bacterium | reverse complement strand
CGGATTGAAGTAAATGACCTCATCAAGTCTATTCCTAAATTCCGGCTTAAATAGCCGCTTAATTGCACCCTCTCGATTGGTATCGGCTTGCAACTTACCGAATCCAATCGCGGCGGACTTCTCTGAGCCCGCATTGGTTGTCATGATGATAATAGTGTTGCGGAAATCAGCCTTCTTGCCGTGCGAATCGGTCAAGAGTGCATCATCCATTACCTGCAGCAGAATGTTATAGATATCCTCGTGCGCCTTTTCGATCTCATCAAGCAAAATGACTGCGTGAGGATGCTTGCGTACTAAATCAGTAAGCTGTCCACCCTCCTCGTACCCAACATAGCCAGGAGGAGCTCCAATCAGGCGGGATACTGCATGCTTCTCCATATATTCGGTCATATCAAACCGATGGAAATGTACCCCCAACTCAGCGGCCAGCGCTTTCGCAAGCTCAGTCTTTCCAACCCCCGTGGGCCCCGCAAACAGAAAGCTTCCAATCGGACGATTCTCGGGTCGTAGATTTGCACGGCTCCGTTTTATCGCCATCACGATAGACTGCACCGCTGTGTCTTGACCAAATACTCGCCGTGAGAGATTAGGCTCGAGACTTTTAAGCAGCTCAGCATCCTGAGCGGAGACACTTTTGACCGGGACACGTGCAATTGCTGATACAACCGCCTCGATCTCTTTCTCGGATAGCGCCTTCTTTCTCTTAGCTTTAGGCAGAAGATTATTCGCGGCACCAGCCTCATCAATCACATCAATCGCCTTATCAGGCAGGAAGCGATCAGTTATATATCGGGACGAGAGCTCCGCAGCAGCCTCAATTGCTTTGTTGGTATAGCGCACGGCATGGTGCTCTTCGAATCGACTTTTAAGTCCCTCTAATACCTGTATAGTCTCAGACACCGAGGGCTCAGGAAGATCGATGATTGAGAATCTTCTGCTCAGCGCGCGATCCTTTTCAAAGCTCTTTTTAAAATCCTCATGGGTTGTGCTCCCCATACACCGTAGCTTCCCAGAAGCTAGGGCTGGCTTGAGTAGATTGGCAGCATCCATCGACCCAGAACCGGTTGCTCCAGCACCGACCAGGGTGTGGATCTCATCAATGAAAAGAATCGCTCTTTTATGTTTTGATAGCTCGGTGACTATCTGCTTGAGTCGCTCTTCAAACTCGCCCCGAAACTTGGTCCCTGCAACGACTGATCCCATATTGAGCGAGAACAACTCAGCCCCTTGCAGCGCCTCGGGCACATCGCCTCCCACCAAGCGCTGGGCAATTGCCGCCGCCATCGCACTCTTCCCCACCCCAGGCTCTCCCAGGAATAAAGGGTTATTCTTCTGGCGCCGAGCAAGCACCTTCAGGGCGCGTTCAATCTCCGCATCACGGCCAATAATCGGGTCAAGCTCTCCTGCCTGCGCCTGTGCCGTAAGATTCTCGGTAAACTTCAGCAGGACACTGCGCTCCTTTGGCGTCGCCGCCTCGCCCGAGTTAGACTCATCTTCTGGACCTTCTGACTGTAGTGGCTCACCTGCCTCGATGGCGTTCAGAAAATCCTGCTCATCTCCGTCCTTTGAGACTCCGTGTGATATGAAATTAAGAACATCGAGCTTGGTAATACTCTGGCGCTCCAGTGCAAATCTGGCATGGCTATCCTCTTCACTGTACATCCCCACCAGAACATCGGGGGCCGTAACAATCTTCTTTCCAGAGGAGAGCACCTGCGTGATGGCGCGATGAAGCACCCGCCGTACGGCCGGGGTTTGGAGCGGGTTTATCTCAGACGCTGAATCCTGATCCGCAGTCCCCTCCTGTGAGAGCTGCTCAAAGAATCGCTCTAGCTCACGACGCAGCTCTGGGACGTCACCACCACACCCATCCAGGATCTCAACGATAACATCATCAAAAAGCATCGCGAACAGAAGATGCTCAACACAGAAGAACATGTGCCGGCGCTTTACCGCCTCACGGATAGCAGCTTCAAGGGTATATCCGAACTCGGTGCTAAACATCCCTTCCTGTTCGCTCATGCTTCCTCCATCGTACATCGAAGAGGGAATCCCGCGCCGCGCGCAGTATCATGCACAAGTGCAATCTTGGCCTCAGCAATCTGGCGCGAAAAGATCCCCGCTACTGCCTGTCCGTTCTTATGCACCCGCAGCATTATCTGCATCGCCTCGGCTGGACTCTTCTTAAAGATAGTCTCAAGCACTGAAACAACAAAATCCATTGAGGTATAATTATCGTTTAAAAGGATAACTCGATATGACTTCGGATGGCGGACATCAATCTCCTCCTTGATTATCGTCTCAGAGTCACTATCGGTCGCGCGCTTAGCCATTCGTAGTTTTCTGTCCGGTAAGTATCTTTATACACCAAGGAGCTCTTCACGGCGCAGCGTTCAACGGTGTATCCTCAAATAATAGCTCTGACAAGGCTACCTATCTATGATACTCCAATATCGCTATCAGCTGAATCTTTTAGTTTTGGTCTGTCAGTTGGCTTTGCACAAGGGGGTCGCTATCCACACAATCTTCCTGGGTCGAGGATGGTTATAGAGGCATTTCCACCAGTTTCTGACGCTGATGAGTTCGGGCTACTCGCTGTGGGGGGGGATCTTGAGGTGCCCTCCCTCCTCCTTGCATATCGAAGTGGGGTGTTTCCTTGGCCTCTAGACTCCCGCACACTCACCTGGTTTGCTCCACCTGAGCGTACGATCCTAGTTCTAGAGGACTTTCACTGCTCCCGCACCCTGCAACGCACAATCCGTAAGAGCCCGTTACGTTTTGCCATCAACCATGACTTTGCAGCGGTGATTAACCGATGCGCTGAGACGATCAATCGCCCTGGTGAGCGTGGCACCTGGATCACAAAGGAGATCATTCGCTCCTTTACAATTCTTCACAATGCTGGATTCGCACATAGCTTTGAATGCTATGACGGCGACGAGCTTGTCGGGGGAGTGTACGGGGTGTCGATCGCCGGGTTTTTTGCCGCCGAGTCTATGTTCTACCGAAAGCCGAACGCCTCAAAGATGACTCTCCTGTTTTTAGTGCAGCATCTGGCCGCACAGGGGGTTCCTTGGATAGACGCTCAGGTGATGAACCCGTTTCTGCAAAGCCTAGGGTTCATCGAGATAACTCGGGGGAAGTATATGCGACTCCTCGATGAGCGCCTCAATCAACTACCCCTACGGTTTCCGCCGCCAGGCAATGATATCGAACCAGCAAGATTATCTCTATTCGAGTGGAATCCCTAGGCCACCTTCCTTGTGTCGGGAGCAACTACATTCTCATGGGAGTACGGCGTTTAGTCCTTACAAGCCGAGGCATTCCGTGGCAAACTGCTAAAAGATGACGAGCGCCCATGGAACTAAGTGGTAAAGATCGTGAAATCCTCGCCTGCGCTTATTTCCAGGCCGACGCACCGATCTCTTTGATTGCCAAGCAGACGGGGTACCGGGAGCATGTAGTGCGGGCATCTCTCAACAAGATGCTTGAAGC
>JBILUF010000317.1:0-3504 GCA_044371155.1 Bdellovibrionota bacterium | reverse complement strand
TACATAACCTCTGAGGTCACCTATCAGTGCTGCAGATCGGTCGAATCTATACTCACCTCGGAGAGTCGCCGTTTGCTACCACGCCACGTCGCAGGGTCGATGTGTGTCTGCGGAATAGTACCGGTGCTGTCGTGTTCCAAGAGCCGGAGGTCGAGGTGCCGCTATCCTGGAGCGACACCGCCGCAGCAATCGCAGCGCAGCGGTATTTTAGCGGTGGTCTTGACTCACCGAGTAGAGAGCGCAGTGTATTCACGATGGTGCAGCGCATCGTCCAGACCCTAGAGCAGTTCGGTGTGCAGGGCGGGTATTTTAGCTCTGCAGAGGAGCGGCAGAGCTTTGTAGATGAGCTAGCCTTTTTACTGCTACACCAACATGCAGCTTTTAACACACCGGTGTGGCTTAACCTTGGGGTGCGGGAGGCTCCGCAGTGTAGCGCCTGCTTTATCCTGGCGGCCGATGACTCAATCGAATCACTACTGGAGCTGCAACGCACCGAGGGGCTAGTGTTTAAACACGGCTCTGGCACCGGCGCGAGTCTTTCGGCCATCCGCTCCTCTGGCGAGGAGCTCTCTGGGGGTGGGCTAGCCTCGGGGCCGGTGTCATTTATGAAAGCGTACGACACCTGGGCGGCGGTGTTGCAATCAGGTGGCAGGCAGCGTCGAGCGGCGCGGATGCAAACTCTTGATTGCCACCATCCTGACCTGCTTGAGTTCATCACCTGCAAGCTCTCTTCCAAGGGCTGGGCCAACGTCCAGCGGGAGTTCCCTGCCCTGCTGCTGCCGAGCCCCGCCTATAGCGGCGCTCTTCAAAACACCACTACCAGCGTCTGCTTAGATGATGAGTTTATGGAGGCGGTGGAGTCAGGAAGTGAGTTTCAACTGAGGCGCGTGCTCACAGGCCAGACAATCAGGGGTGTAAACGCTCGGGACACTCTGCGCCTGATGGCGGCTGTTGTACATGCCTGTGGCGAGCCCGGCATTCAGTTCTCAAGCACCATCAATAGCTGGCATACCGTGCCAGCCGAGGGCGCGATTCGTTCATCGAATCCCTGCGGTGAGTTTCAGTTCATCGACAATAGTGCCTGTAACCTAGCGAGTATAAATCTGGTGAAGTATCTGAACGACAACGGCGAGATAGACCACCGAGCGCTGCAGCACACCGTGCAGCTACTCGCCATCGCGCAGGATATCCTGGTTGAGTATGGTAGCTATCCCACCGCTGAGGTTTCAGCCAACTCACGAGCGCTGCGTCCCATTGGGATCGGATTTACTAATCTTGGAGCCCTCTTGATGCGGATGGGGTTGCCGTATGATTCAGAGGAAGGGCGGGCCGTGGCTGCAGCGCTTGCCGCACTGATTAGCTCGCAAGCTTACTACAGCAGTATGGGGCTTGCTGCGCGCCTAGCACCCTTTGCGCGGTATGCAACCAATGCTGAATCACTGCAGCGAATTGTGGCTCGACATGCTGGGGCAACGCAGCAGCTGTCGCGGCAGGGGTACGCCAAGCCGATCCTCGCTGCCGCAGCGAAGCGCTGGACCGAGCTGCTGCAGGGGATCTCTAGCTACGGCGTGCGTAACGCCCAGGTAACAGCGATCGCACCAACAGGAACGATCTCACTTCTAATGGACTGTGACACCACCGGGATCGAGCCGGAGCTCTCGCTGCTAAAGCGCCGCACCCTGCGTGACGGCGCAGTGATTCAGCAGCTTAACCGCTCAATATCTCCCGCGCTGAAAGCTCTAGGGTATGACAGCGCCACCAGTAGTGCGATCACCGCACTACTGGCAGATGGTAAAGCGATAGAGGAGTGTAAAGCGATCGCACCTCAACATCGGTCGATCTTTGCCACTGCGTTGCCTGCTTCCGCTGCGGCGGAGCGAGTGAGCCCGATAGCCCAGATTACAATGCTCGCAGCAGTGCAGCCGCATATCTCTGGCGCGATTTCTAAAACAGTCACCATGCCCCCTTCAGCGACCCCAGCAGAGATCTACGATGCCATACTGTATAGTTGGCGGATGGGTATCAAAGCGATCTCGTTTTATCGTGATTCCAGCCGGGGGGATCAGCCGCTGCGAGGTGGGGCAGCACGGCACTCCGCGCCGCTTTAATCATTTTTATGGTATGGAGACATTTGCTTGCTGGAGCTCGTGCGATGAATCCAACGGGACGCCCATCCCTCCATAAGGCAAGGTCATAGCGCGCTTTCGCTTGTATCCTGGATCAGCCGTGCGACATCGCCCGAGAGGAAGTCGTAGATGTTCAGTGCCTTAAGCTCAGCGATCATGCCCTGCCCCGGTTGTTTTGATAACACTAAGCCACTTCGGTATTTCAGGATCTGCTTTAGTTCCTGGCGTCGCACCTTGTCGCTCCATTTCACCTCAATTGGCACAAAACGACCGTTGGATATCGCGACTATATCGACCTCCCCTGTCGCCTTGATATAGGCCGTTCTCGCCGTGCGAGCCACAGCCTCCCCAATGACCGCCTCAACGATTGATCCCTCAGGAATACGAAACTTTGTAGGAAGGATCCCCTCAGCCTTTAAAAGCCGGACGATCGATTCAGCGATGAAGGGGTCGCGAAGATGGATCTTGCGAGCCTTTTTCGGATAGGTTCCGAGCGAGTTCTGGTCGAATGCTCCAAGCACTCGTAGGATCCCGAGCCTCTCTAGATGGTGGATATAATCAATAGCGGTCTCTGTGCTTATAGCCTGGCAATCAGCAGCCAAAGAGGTAAAAGACACCTGCGTGGCTAGCCGCAGAGTAATTGCACGGAGTAGCTCTATCAGCTTGCGCCGGTCTTTCCCCTTTCGTACAAAATCGGATAGGAGCCACTGTTGATACGTTAGGTATGTTGAGCTCGGAATCTCAGAGAATTTATGCAGATCATTTATTGCGGTGAGATAACCTCCGCACTGTAAGAAGGAGGCAAATTTCGCCTGTATCGTTGCGGGGGCGGATTGAGTGACCTGCAGATATTCCTGGAACGATAGAGGAGTCAAGGTGAAGTCACGCCCCGAACGCCCGCGTCTGGCTACCCCGGGGAAGCCGGCAGCGCCATCTTCCAGCAGAATGGAGTCACTTCCAGAGATGAGAATAGTTGAGTTTTGGGCTACCCCTTCATCTAAGAGCGCCTTAACTGAAAGCTGCCACCCCGGAACAAACGTGACCTCATCAATAACCAGGATACTTCTCTTGCGGCGATCGATAGAGGCAAAGAATTCGCGCAGTAACTGAAGGAGGGACACTCTGTCGACGACAGTATCGCAGGGAAGATACAGTATCTGCGTTGGTGCGTAGCCCCCCTCAAGCAGCCTCTCTTTGATGAAGAGCTTAAGCGAGGATGTCTTTCCGATCTGGCGTCCACCCGCCAGCAGGCACACGCCGTCCTCCCTTACGATGTCCAGCCAGGGAAAGCGCCACACAAAACGCTGGGTGGCAAGGTCGCGCAGGTGTTTATCAGTGGAGATATACTCCTCAATTGAGTTCCGAAACAGATTTGAGT
>JBILUF010000316.1:0-3510 GCA_044371155.1 Bdellovibrionota bacterium | reverse complement strand
CACACCTAGCTCATGTTACCGGGGAAAAAACAGTAGCACTCGTTGGACAATCTCACACGAATGACAAAGCTCGCCCCAAAGACTTTGAGCTTGCGAAATCAGGCGAGGCCTCGATTGTATGCGGCACATCGGTAGTGGCACGAGGCGTAGATCTACAAAAGCTGCACTATCTTATCATGCTCGATCCCACAAGTGACCTCACCTTGGCTAAGCAGTACTTCGGGCGCGTTGGTCGCGGCGAGCGGGTAGTAGGCTCAGTAATAATTCTTGTGACTGCTGGCGGCCCCGACCAACAGCGGGAATTTAAACGGGTCGGGAAGGCCGTTAAGGCGGGAGTAACCTTCCAGGAGCCGCCAGCGCGCGGCAAGAAACGGCGCCCGCCTGGCGCTGAACCAACATTGTGGAGCCCTAAGGCATGACACTTTTTCCCGTGAACCCGCTTCGTGATATTCGGACACAGCTCCCACAGCTTGCCATTCAAGTGCTGCCTCCGCCTCAGCTCTCCTCTGCGCAGCAAACCGTGATGCAGACTCTTCTTAGAGGCAACCACAACGAATGGGAAAGCGAGTTTGCGGCGCGCCGTGGCATCTCCGATCCAGATCGATTTCTTCAGGCTCAGGCGGGCGATCTAAGCCCCGTATTCCCACTTCCCGGAGTACGCACAGCGATAGAGCTGGTGAAACGAGAGCGTGAGGCGAATCGTCCGGTATATGTTGCAGGTGATTTCGATGTTGATGGAATTACATCGTCTACTATCATCACTGATACCTTAAAAGCGCTTGGACTTACTGTCACCGCAGATGCGCCGTGTCGGCACCAGGAGGGCTACGGATTAAATGAGCGGATGATTAAGGAGGCCGCTAGTCTTGGATGCAAACTTCTCTTTGCCCTCGACTTTGGCACATCCCAAAACGATCTCATCTCGGCTGCGCGGACGCGCAGTATCGATATCGTAGTTATTGACCACCATAAGCTACCACGCTCAGGCCCACCGCAGGCGGCAGCATTTATCAACCCTCACCAAACCGGCGGAGCATTTTGTGAGATGTGTGCTGCGGGGCTTAGCTGGATGTTTGCTCGAGAGCTCGCTCGGGAGTTCCCCGACGCTCCGATTCCTCTAGAGCGGCTGCAGCAGCTTGCTGCAATCGGCACGGTGGCAGATGTGGTGCCTCTGACCGGAGATAATCGTATTCTGACCCGTCATGCACTGGCGCAGCCGATTAGTGATCCTGGAATAGCTACGCTGTGTCACGAGCTCGGAATGAAGAGCGACCGCTTAAGCACTGCCGATATCGCATTTCAGATCGGCCCTGCGCTGAACGCCCCTGGCCGTATGCTCTCGTTTGGTGCCCGGGAGTGTCTTGCACTTTTACAAGGTCGCTCCGAGGATC
Source organism: Bdellovibrionota bacterium (assembly GCA_044371155.1). Lineage (GTDB taxonomy): Bacteria > Bdellovibrionota_C > UBA2361 > UBA2361 > UBA2361 > CAZTER01. Next base: position 2,119 of record JBILUF010000316.1, on the reverse strand, counting down.
CTACCGTCACAGCGTTAACTCTCAGTGACTGGAACCGGATGCGCAAGGAGCGGGTACGCAGCGATTTTGAAATTGCCCTCAAGCAGTTTGCTCTTAGTCCCCAGGACCGAGCGGTCGTGGTGGCAAGTGATAGGTTTGATCCCGGTGTGGCCGGCATCGTGGCTGCACAGCTCACCGAGCACCTCCAGCGCCCCTCGGCTGTGATTGCCTGGTGCAGCAAGGATCAAGGCCGGGCGTCGGTGCGAAGTGGGGAGCTCTTTAATGCTTTCAGCGCCCTTGATACACTCCAGCAGCAGGCGATCTCAAACGGACGAAGGCAGTTTGTTGGCTTTGGGGGACATGCCGCAGCGGCGGGGTTTACGATCCGGAAGGACGACTTCGAGTCATTTCGAAAAGGCTTTATTCAAGAAGCTCAGAAACAACTTGGCCCACCGACCCCTCGACGTATCACCGCTGACTTCCAGCTGCAATTCACTGACCTTTGCGAAAATGCGTCGCGCATTATCTCAGCCCTGGAGCGCTGCGGGCCGTTTGGACAAGGCAACCCAGCACCGCTACTCTACGTCGATGGGGTTATGGTGCGCTCCGTTACAAAGGCAGGGGCTGCACACCTCGTCCTTGAACTGACTGATGGACACCGCAGTATGAAAGGGTATCTCTGGCGTGGAGTGGGGCATCCGTTAGCGCAAGCATGCGGCAAGACAGTAGCACTCGGGTGCCACCTCGACTGGTTCCTCAATTCGGTAAACGGCTCCTTACGACGAGAGATTGGGCTACAGATAGTTGGCCCAGGGCAGCAAGAGAGTTAAAGAAATCCCGCTCTCTACACCTTAAGTGCAGTAGTTGCGACTTGATCTGACGGTCAGCACCCAATCAGATGGGCTCGATCAGATTGAATTCTCCATCCTGAGTTCCGATTTTATCTTCTCTCGCTTTTGCCATCCTGGCCTCGCTCAAGGCAGTCGATGCTCGCCTTCGTCGCATAAATGCTCCTCGGCGCTCTGCCCATCCCTGGGCAGACTGTAGAAATCTGACTCCAACTTCATCTGACACTGTCCGAAACATCAAGTCCAGATTTCTACACCTTAAGCCAACTCTGTATCACCACCTTTAGCTGAGCTGCATCGATAGGCTTTGCTACAAAATCATTCATACCAGCAGCCTCGCACATTTTACGAGACTCCTCGAGGGCATTGGCAGTAAGCGCGATTATTGATGCGGCTTTGGACTTACCCGCGCCCGCGCGAATAATCCGGGTGGCTTCAAATCCATCCATCACCGGCATCTGACAATCCATCAATATAAGATCAAACCGATTCGCCTCTGCCAAGCTCACTGCCTCCCGTCCATTCTTGGCATGGACCACCACCCCACCCCATTTGGAGATAAGGCGCTTTACCAGCAGCGCGTTGATATCATTATCCTCCACAAGCAGGATCTGCACCTCTGTCCCAAGGGGTATCTCAACTAGTGCTGATGCAGTGATGTGTAAAGGCACTGCCGTAGCCCTCTGCTGCTCAGCCTTGATAGAGGCGATAAATCTTGTACCATGCGGCTGGACAGCCTCGGCCACAACTGTGCCGCCCATCAGCTCACAGAGCTTTCGGGAGATGGTAAGCCCGAGCCCAGTGCCCCCTCGACCTCGCTCCCCCTCAGACCTGCCCTGCTCAAACGGGTGAAAAATGGACTGCAGGGTCGCAGCACTCATCCCGATTCCGGTATCCTGTATCTCAAAGCGGATCTGATTATGCTCTGGGCCTGGAACACAGATAAACCGTATCACACCTGCATCAGTGAACTTAAGCGCATTGGCAAGCAGATTTACAAGAACCTGCCGCACCCGGTTGGCATCAGCGAGTACCTCAGTGTCACTATTCCACGAACACTCGACCTCAAACGCCAGTCCCTTCCCTTCAATCAGCGGTCGAAAGAGCCTTGCAACACTCAGCACAAGGCCTGAGAGCCTAAACGGTTTATTCTCAATCGCAAACTTGTCGGCCTCTAGCTTTGAAATATCAAGCACGTCATTTAAGATCTGGTGCAGTCCCTCGGAGCAATCACGAATTGTTTCAAGATATTCGCTCTGCTCGGCAGATAACGGCGTATGACTTAAAAGATG
>JBILUF010000030.1:0-11773 GCA_044371155.1 Bdellovibrionota bacterium | reverse complement strand
ACACCACGCACTAGCCACGGTGGGGCAGCAGTCTATCGAATCGCCGCAAAGAACTCAAGGGCTGTAGGGGGTGAATTATCTCACAAAAATGGGGATTTTTTGAGGCCTTACACCCTGGACTCCGTACCGATCCAGGCCAATAGGCCAGCCCACCTTGGGGGCTGGAAGCCTTTTTTAGCCCCGGATGAGCTGCTCGAGGCGCTCCTGAACCTCCTCAACGGCGCCGAGCCCATCGACCTCGAAAAGGGCTCCCTTGGTCTTATAGAAGGCCGAAACAGGGGCAGTCTGCTCCCTATACACTGCAAGCCTTTTGACCATAACTGCATCGTTATCGTCCGAACGGGTCCCTGCCCCCTGGGTGGCCCGATGACGCACCCTCTCAAGCAGGATCTCCTCCGGAACCTTGAGCTCAATCACATGGGTAAGCCCCTTCTGCATCGCTCCTAACAGGGCAGAGAGCTCCTCAGCCTGGTTGACCGTGCGAGGAAACCCATCTAGCAGGAAGCCCGCCCCGCAGTCCGGCCGTGAGATACGGCTCTTAATGACCTCTATCATCACCGCATCAGGGACCAGCTCCCCCGCATCGAGAATACCTTTGACCTGCTTTCCAAGCGGCGAGCCCGCTGCAACTTCCTCTCGGAGCATCTCGCCAGTTGAGATATGGGCGATACCTAGTCGTCTGGAGATCAAGGTGGCCTGAGTGCCCTTCCCTGCACCGGGTGGCCCTAAGAAAACGATCCGCATCGGACTATGCCCCCTGACCTTTACCGTTTTAAAACTCGGGTACGCATGTAGCTCATCGAGCCAACACCCGCCCGCACCTTGGTACTTCGGCTCATGAACGACTCATAGTTACGAGCAACGACGTAAGACTCCACCTGCGAGATCGTATCCAGAGTTACGCCCACTGCGATCAGCACAGCGGTGCCACCGAACACAGCAGCAAACGACTGCGCTCCCAATGACAGGTAGAAATGCTGCGGCAATAGACAGATTATACAAAGGTATATCGCTCCCCATACCGTCAAACGATTAAGGATCGAGTAGAGGTAGTCGGAGGTCTCCTTTCCAGGACGTACCGTCGGGACAAATCCGCCGTTCTTCTTCAAGTTATCGGAAATCTCCACCGGATTGAAGATAACTGCAGTAAAGAAGAAACTAAAGACCAGGATGAGACCCGCGAAGACAACATCGTGAAGCAACTTACCAGGTCCAAGCTCGACCATCAGATCCTGTAGGACCTCACTCCCCCCAAACGATGCGATGGTAGCCGGTACCACTAAAATCGCTGAGGCAAAGATTGGTGGATATACGCCCGACATGTTGAGTCGAAGCGGCATGTACTGCGTCTGCTGCTGAGCAGCCTGCTTGCCCATCCCACCTGCGCGCCGCGGATACTGAATGGGGATCCGACGCTGCGAACGCTCAACAAAAATAATTCCCACAACCGTGAGAAAACTAAATGCAATCAGCAGCAGAATCGATGCGGGCGAAATATCACCAGTGCGGGACAATGCGATTGTTTCGGCAAACACACTTGGCATCTGAGCGACGATACCGGCAAAGATAATGATGCTAATGCCATTACCAAGCCCGCGCTCTGTAATCTGCTCACCCACCCACATAATAAAAGCTGTCCCCGTCGTAAGAGTGATCATTGTGGAGAGCCGGAATGTTAGCCCTGGATCAACTACGTATCCGCTCTTTTCGAGACCTACTGCAATCATGTAGCTCTGCACCAATGCGAGCGCTATTGTTCCATATCGTGTGTAACGGGTCAGAATCCTCTGCCCTGACTCACCGTCTTTTTTGAGCGCCTCGAGTGCGGGAATAGTTGGCGTCAACATCTGGATTATGATTGAGACGCTAATGTAGGGCGCTATCCCCAACGAGAAAATCGAGAAGTTCTCTAATGCACCGCCCGAGAACATATTGATGAGACCAAACACCGTCTGCGACTGCGCAGCGAACATGTTGCGAATCGCTTCAACGTTTACACCAGGGGTCGACACAAACACCCCTAGTCGGTAGACCGCCAGCATTCCGAGCGTAAACAAAACTCTCTTTTTCAACTCAGGGATTCGGAAAATGTCCGCAAGTCCACCAACCATGTTATCTCTCTTCTTAAGTAATTCGCCCCCAAAGCGGGGAGCCGTTTTTTCCCAGCCTCGAATCTTCTTCGATTCGAGCCTCGCAATCAATCCGATAAACTACTGCAATCAGAGTTATTTGCAACTAGAAGCCGTTTCAAAAATGTTCTCTAGGCTATGAGGGATGCCGCGCCCGCTCGTTGCTGCCAGACAACAGTGCATCACCAGCATTAACAGAGCTCATGCGCTGCATCAGGGCCACAGCACAGCATTCCACCACTACTCAGGGCCTGGTGAGTTATCAGCGGGCAAGATGACTTCGCTCGAGTTCCTCCCAGGGGAGGCAGTACCAGGGGGCAGTAAAAAACACCGAAGGCCTCTTGGAGGCCTTCGGATACAAGTAACGCGCGGGGTCGCCTGCCTAATAGACTCATTTAGTCCAAGACTAAGCGCCGCTCAGTTCGAATACTATTTTCCAGCTGTCGCAGCAGCAGGAGCCACTATCAACTCCACAGTGCCACCAGCTGCCTCAACAGCGGCCTTGGCCTGCGCAGATGCTGCGTGCACCTTCACGGTGAGCTTCTTTTTGAGTGTGCCAGTGGCCAACAGCTTATACCCGGCCTGGTTACGCGCAGTGCGCCCGACACCGAGGGCCTTAAGCTCGTCTGGACCAACCGTGGAGCCAGCCTCAAAGTGCTTATCGAGTAATGAAAGGTTCACGGCATGGAACTTATTGGTTCCAAATACCTTCTTCTGAGAACGGAAGCCGTACTTCGATACACGCCTATAGAGCGGCATCTGACCGCCTTCAAAGCCAAACCGAACGTGTCCACTCTTACGTGCGGTTTGACCCTTTCCTCCGCGGCCTGAGGTCTTTCCATGACCGGACGACTCTCCGCGACCCACCCTGAGGCGAGCTTTGCGAGAGCCATGAGCCGGAGACAAATTCGAGAGAGATAGGGATTTTTTCTTGTTAGTCATAACACTGCCTTCCAATCAATTACGCCTTGCGCACCCGCACGATCTGCTTGACCCGCTCAATCATGCCGGTCACCGCGGGAGAAAGCTCGTGCTCAACCTCTTTCCCAATACGTCCCAGCCCGAGTGCCTTCAAAGTATCACGCACTTGCTGATTACGGCCGATCTGACTTCGTGTTTGCTTGACAATTACTTTCATAACAACCTCCGCACTAGCGGAATATTAAATTTCTATCGCCCTCTGCGTTCTGCTCTCTAAATTCTAGCTATATCAAGCTATCCTTCAGAGCTAAATGCAGAGCCAACATGCAGAGTTAATATGCTGAGTATCCCAGCTCATCCACCGACACACCACGCGTCCGCGCAATCGCCTCTGGATCCTTCAACGAGATCAACCCCGAGAAGGTAGCCTGCAAAATATTAAACGGGTTGGTGCGACCAACACACTTTGTGACGATGTCCTGGATTCCCACTGATTCCACCACCAACCGTACGGCAGCGCCTGCGATAAGTCCGGTTCCTGGAGGAGCAGGACGCATCACAATCTTGGCCGAGCCAAACTTTGCATAAATATCATGCGGGATCGTTCCACCCCGTAGTGGGATACGAAAAAGATTCTTACGGGCTTGCTCAGAAGCCTTACGAATCGCATCCGGCACCTCAGCGGCCTTCCCCAAGCCGAATCCTACGATACCCTTATGGTCACCGGTGACAACCAAGGCGTTAAAGCTGAACCGCTTTCCACCCTTCACCACCTTCGCCACACGGTTCACGTACACAGTTTTATCTGTGAGCTCTCCGGCTTCAGAGATTGAAACTCTTCGCCGCATCACCTCTCGCTTCGTTGCCATAATCAGTCCAGCCCTTTCGCTTTTTTACTTCTCAGACCACTTAAAACTGTAATCCACCCTCACGGGCACCATCCGCAACTGCTTTAATCCGGCCGTGGTATACATACCCGTTCCGATCAAAGACCACTTTCGAAATGGCTTTCTCCTTCAACCGCTCAGCGAGGATTAAGCCCACGGCCTTAGCGGCCAGCATACTCTTGGAGCTCTTGGAATCATTCGGGTAACCCTCGGCCGACAAAGCGGCTGCTCGCTCGAGCACCGCCTTCTCATCGGTCGACACCGCAGCAACGGTAACACCACTGCCATCCAGCACCGCCTGCACAGAGGTGTGCCGGCTGCTCTTGAACACCGAAACGCGGGGCCGTCCCTCAACGCCGCTGATCTTTTTCCGAATGCGGTACTTCGTACGCTCGCGGGATGAAACTCTACCCTTCTTTGACTTAATTGCCATAACCCTACCCTATCTTTCGCCCCCCTTTGTATAGCGGGGTCACTTAAAGCCTTACTTCTTAGCTGTCTTACCAGCCTTACGCCGAATCGTCTCCTCAACGTACTTGATCCCCTTACCCAGATATGGCTCAGGAGGACGTACCTTACGGATCTTCGAGGCAATCATCCCCACCATCTGGCGGTCGGCTGACTCGAGTTCGATCTGGTTCTTATTCACGACGCACTTAACATCTTTTGGAATCTCAATCTTGACCTCATGAGAGAACCCAATCGTCAACACCAGGGTCTGCCCCTGAACCTTGGCGGTATAACCCACACCGTTCAGCTCTAACCCACGCTTGAACCCAGCAGTGACTCCTTTCATCATGTTGTTAATGAGCGAGCGAGTGGTGCCGTAGTCGGCTCGTGACTGCCGATCGTTCCCTTGTGGCTCCACAACTACCATTCCGCCCTCAACCTTCACGATGACGCGCGAAGTTGGAGTCAGCGCGAGGGAACCCTTTGGGCCCTTTACCTGAACAATCCCACCCTGCACGCTGGCGGTAACTCCTTGAGGGATAGCGACCGGCAACTTTCCAATACGTGACATACGACCTCTTTAATCCTCTTACCCTACGCGAGCCAAAATCTCGCCGCCAACTTTCAATTTTCGAGCCTCACGGTCCGAGATCACTCCACGCGAAGTGGAGAGAACTGCGATACCAAGCCCACGGTTCACCTTTGGCAAACTCGCAAGATTTGAATACACCCGACGGCCTGGTGTGCTTACCCGCCGAGCGTCTGTGATGACAGGCTCTCCGCTCGCTGTGTAGCGAAGCTGCACCTCAAACTGAGTCCCTGGCTTCCCTTCCTCAGTACGCTCCTTGTAGGCCTCAATAAAGCCCTCTTTCTTGAGCACCTCAAGTATCCAGCCCACCATACGAGCTCCACGCACTGCAACAGTGCGATGACGCGCTACCTGCGCGTTACGAATACGGGTCAAAACATCTGCAATAGGATCTGTAATCATGCCACCCTCTCAACCATTACCAGCTTGCCTTAATCACTCCAGGTATATGCCCCTTATGAGCCATATCTCGGAAGCAGATACGACAGAGCAAGAACTTCCTGTACACCGCTCTCGACCTGCCACAAATCTGACAGCGGGTATAGGCCCGTGCCTTGAACTTCGGTGTCGCTTTGCTCTTAATTAACAAGCACTTTTTCGTCACAGGAAACTCTCTATATAAACACTAAAACATTTCTATCTAATTACGCAGCAACCTGCTGATTCTGCCCCTCAGGCTTGCGGAAAGGCATACCCAGGTGAGTCAAAAGGGCCCGGCCCTCAGCATCGTTCTTGGCTGTAGTCACAAAGGTGATGTCCATACCACGCACTTTATCGAGCTTCTCGATAACAACCTCAGGAAACACAATCTGCTCCTTAAGGCCCAGGGTGTAGTTCCCTCTACCGTCAAATCCACGAGTCGGTACGCCACGGAAGTCGCGCACACGAGGTAACGCCACAGATATCAAACGATCAAGAAAATCCCACATCTTCTCACTTCGGAGGGTCACAGACACACCGATGGGCAAACCCTCGCGTAGCTTAAACGCCGCGATAGCTTTCTTCGACCGACTCACCAGTGGCTTCTGTCCAGTTATCTGGGTCAGAGCGTATACGGCAAAATCAACCGTCTTGATATTCTGAGTGGCCTCGCCTACTCCGCAGTTGAGAACAATCTTCTCAAGACGGGGCACCTGCATCGGAGTGGAAAACTCAAACTCCTTAGTCAGCGCTGGAATGATCTCTTTTTTATACCGCTCATTCAATCTATTCATACTCAACACCTTTATTCGTCTCTCGCCCCATCCCTAAAACGAGAGTCGATAGTATTTTCTAAAACATCCTACTTTTTATCTGACACGATCTCTTCGAACTGCTTGGTCTCAGGGTTAATAAAACCCCGGACGCGCTTACCGTCTGCCAGCACCTTGTGCTTTAGACGCACCGGCCGCTTGACCTTCTCGGCGTAGAACATAACGTTCGAAATATGCAGCGCAGCTTCCTTCTGGATCTTGCCAGCAGGTTGGTTTGGTCCAGCTTGCCGCTGGTGACGGGTGACCATGTTGATCCCCTCAACCACTACCCGGTCGACACCAACAAAGCGCAAGATCTTGCCAACCTTGCCCTTGTTTGGACGCTTGGTCTTATTTCCGCCCGAGATCACCATGACGAGATCTCCTCGCTTCAAGCTGATCTGCTTTCTGCTTTGCAGTGTATTTTTATCTTTCTGAGTTGCCATACCGCATTCCACCAAAAACTAAACTCGCCTTTCGTTACAGCACCTCTGGGGCCAGCGAAAGGATCTTCATAAACTTCTTGGCGCGGAGCTCACGAGCTACCGGCCCGAAGATACGGGTACCAACTGGCTCCATGGTGGCGTTCAGCAACACGGCCGAGTTGTCATCAAACTTAATAAAGGATCCATCCTCGCGCGCAACCTGTCTAGCAGTCCGAACAATCACCGCCTTGTGAACTGTGCCCTTTGCAATCTTGGAGTTCGGAATCGCCTCACGCACCGCTACGACAATTATATCGCCAAGGGTCGCATACCGCCGACGCGATCCGCCGAGCACCTTAATGCAGACCACCCGCTTTGCCCCGGAGTTGTCTGCAACATCAAGAACTGATTTCATCTGTATCATGGCGTTTCACCAACTAAACTAATCGGATTCGGCTATTGCGGCCGTTGCCTGCCGCTCACCGAAGCTCTCTAAATCCTAGCCAACCGTTTCCAAACCCTGCTCGGCCTTGCGAACAATCTCGGACACCTTCCAACGCTTAAGCTTGCTCAGCGGCCGTGTTTCCGTGATTCTCACAAGATCTCCTACACCGCACTGCTCCATTTCATCGTGGGCATAGTAGCGCTTGGTGCGGTGAATATACTTTTTATAGATCTTGTGTTGCTCCAAGCGAGTCACCGCAACGACTATTGTCTTTGTCATCTTGTCGCTGACTACCACTCCTTCACGTACCTTACGTCGGCCACGTGAATCAGTTGTGTTCTGCTCTTCTGCAGCCGCCTTGGTTGCTTTTTTCTTTGCGGACTCGTCTTTTACCATATCTCCTACCTCAAATCTCGCCCCTACACCCAGTTATACCAACACCGTCTTGTACGTCAGAACTACAGCGCCGGCATTACAGCAGAGGTCTTTTGCTTCAATGCTGTCTGCACTCGTGCCAAGTTTCTGCGGATCTCATCGAGTCGATGGGTCTGCTGCAGCTGGCCAGAGGCCTTCCTAAAACGTAACTTCATAAGCTCTTCGGCTAGCGAACGAGCCTTCTCGCGTAGCTCAGCCTCTGAAAGCGCTTTCAACTGGATATTAAACTCTTTTGATTTCATAATCACCTTCCTCTCCCAGCCTTAATCTTCGGATACCCCTGTTGGATACTCCCCGCGGCCAGCCCCTTAACTTCTACTAACCGTCGAGCAGGTTGCCCTTACGCTCAATCATCTTGGTTTTCAACGGCAACTTGGCACTGGCACGGGCCAGCGCCTCGGATGCTACCTGCTTGGTTACACCAGTCATCTCAAACAGAACACGGCCTGCACGCAGCTCTGCAACCCAGAACTCAGGCGAACCCTTTCCGGAACCCATTCGAGTCTCCGCCGGCTTTCTTGTGATTGGCTTATCTGGGAACACCTTGATCCAGAGCTTCCCGCCGCGCTTTACATAGCGGGAGATTGCGATACGGCTGGCCTCAATCTGTCTGCTGGTGATCCAGCCGGCTTCAGTCACCCGAAGTCCGAAATCACCAAACTCCAAGGCGCAGCCACGCGTCTCGACACCACGAATGTGTCGGACGCTCTTCATCTGCTTTCTGTATTTTGTCTTCTTTGGTTGCAACATACGGTTACCTTAAGTCATGCTTCGTAGGCACTAATCTCTTCACCAAGTCAGCGATTTTGGCTGACTCATCAGAGCTGTGCTGTTTTTAGAGCTGGATCGCCTCTACCGGCATCTCTTCTCCAGGGGCAAACTTCTCCCCCTTAAACACCCACACCTTGATCCCGATGATTCCGTAGGTCGTGTATGCTTCGCCTAGTCCATAGTCCACATCGGCCCGTAGAGTATGGAGCGGCACCCGCCCTTCTCGATACTGCTCGGTACGAGCAATCTCAGAGTTGTTGAGACGTCCAGAGACACGGACTCGCACCCCTTCAGCCCCTGAGCGCAGCGCACGGGTCACAGCCTCCTTCATCGCGCGACGGAAGCTTACACGCTTCTCAATCTGGAAGGCGATGTTCTCAGCAACGAGCTGAGCGTCCATATCAGCTTTCCGCACCTCGATGATGTTGAGGCTAACCTCTTTGTTCACAAGACCGCGGAGCTCTTTCCGAAGATCCTCGATGTCCTTTCCTTTCTTTCCAATCACCAAGCCAGGCTTAGCGGAGTAAATGTTTACCTTCACTCGGGTAGCAGCGCGCTCAATCTCAATCCGCGAAATACCAGCAGCAAAGAGCTTGGTCTTCACAAACTTGCGAATCTTTGCGTCATCACCAAGATTTTTTGCGAAATCCTTATTGCTGGAAAACCAGCGAGAGCGCCAGGTCTCATAAGAACCAAGTCGCATACCAAATGGATGAATCTTCTGTCCCATGCGTTTTTCCTACCTTATGAAATCCTACCGTTCGCCGACCATGACTGTGATGTGGGAAGAGCGCTTCCGTATCTGATCCGCACTACCACGGGCTCGCGGCATGAAACGCTTCATCGTTGGGCCTTCATTCACCCATCCTCCAGTCACCCAGAGCTTATCTACGTCCATCCCTCGCTGCTCCTTGGCATTGGCAATCGCCGAGCGCAACAACTTCTCAATCAACACAGCGCCTTTCTTGGGGCTGAACTGTAGAATCTGTAGAGCAGGCTCAATCTGCTTGCCCTTGACAAGGTTCATCACCAGTCTCGCCTTCTGTGCCGACAGACGAGCGTGACTCAACGTCGCCGATACTCCTTCAGTTTCGGCGCCCTGCTTATTCTTCATGCTCTGTTTTTTACTCTTTCCGGCCATATCATTCCTAAGTTACCGAGGCGTCACAAAACCGTTTGCTCTGCCAAGAAATCCCTCCGACCTGTTAGCAACAGGCCAATTACCATCCCTGTGTTATGCCTTACCGGTTGGTGAAGACATCGCCTTCGTCTTGAAGGTGTGTCCACCAAACTGTCTGGTCGGCGAAAACTCGCCGAGCTTATGTCCCACCATATTCTCGGTGACGAATACTGCATTGAACTTCTTGCCGTTGTGCACAGCGAAGGTTAGTCCAATCATATCCGGAGTTATGGTCGAACGACGTGACCAAGTCTTGATCACACCTTTAAAGCCACCGTTCTTCGCCCGCTCCACCCACTTCGTGAGACAAGCATCTACAAACGGTCCCTTTTTAACTGAACGTGCCATCTTTTATCCTCTAGCTATTAACCACCCACCTTACTGCCACGGCGACGAACTATGAACTTGTCCGTACGCTTATTGCTGCGAGTCTTGAGTCCCTTTGTCTTAAGTCCGTTACGGTTACATGGGTGACGACCACCAGCGGTCTTGCCCTGTCCTCCACCCATCGGATGATCCACCGGATTCTTGGTGACACCGCGGTTGTGTGGACGGATACCCTTCCAACGATTACGCCCAGCCTTGCCAATCACGATGTTTTGGTGCTCGGAATTCCCAACGGTTCCGATGGTAGCGAAGCACTCCATGTGTATCTTGCGAAGCTCGCCTGAAGGCATACGAAGCAGCGCATACTCACCCTCTTTGGCTAGCAGCTGCGCTGCGTCACCTGCGGAACGCACTAGCTGACCACCCTGTCCTCGCTTGAGCTCGATGTTATGAACTGGCTGACCTGTTGGAATACTCTTTAGAGGTAGTGCATTGCCTGGGCGAATCTCTACCTCGACTCCGCTCATCAACTTATCCCCCACTGCGAGTCCCTGAGGGGCCAAGATATACCGCTTCTCGCCATCCATATAATGGAGAAGCGCGATACGAGCGGAGCGATTTGGATCGTATTCAATCGCAGCAACTGTCGCTGGGATATTCAACTTGTCACGCTTGAAATCGATGATGCGATAGCGACGCTTTACACCACCACCAATATTGCAATTGGTCGCATGACCGAAATGATTGCGGCCACCGCTCTTCACACGCTTGGCCAGCAATGACCGCTCAGGACGGCTCTTGGTGATCTCAGAGAAATCAGAAACCGTCATGAATCGGCGACTCGGCGTTGATGGGTTGTAACTCTTCATTGCCATAACAAAAACACCCTTACTGAAAATCGTTTCGCTTCAGATCCGCTTAACTACAGCCCTTCAACGACATCCACAGTCTGTCCCTCTTTGAGGGTGACATATGCTTTGCGGTATCCGGAGCGGTATCCCTGCCCACGCGCAGTGCGCTTCCTCTTACCGATGAAATTACAGGTGCGAACTCCCACCACATTTACCTTAAAAACTCGCTCAATCGCCGCCTTGATCTCGGTCTTGGTAGCTTTTGGAGCGACCTCAAACACAAGAACATTGCCAGAGCCGCCAACCAGCGCGCTCTTCTCGGTAATTATCGGCGACACCAAAACCCCGTAGTTATTCACTACTGGAGCGGCGTCTGTTGAACGATCTAGTAATCTTTTCTTTGCTCGAGCCATACTTTTCTCCCTCTGTCGCCTTACGCCTTGAGCACCCGCTCTTCAATCGCCTTAACTCCATCCTTGCTTATCACAAGGAAATCGTGCCGCAGCAGATCGTAAACATTTGCTGCATTTGGTGTCAGGGCGATTACTTTTGGAAGGTTACGGCTTGCCTTGGCCACCAGATCGTCCGTGGACGATACGATTATAGCCGCGTTCCGGGCTGCTACTCCAACTTTGTCTAGAGCAGCTGCCATCAGCTTAGTCTTGGCCTCCTTTAGGCTCAGCTCATCCACAACCACCAACTTGCTGTTGAGGACTTTGTCAGAGAGGACCGAGGCAAGAGCCTGCCGACGGGTGCGCTTAGGCAACCGATAGTCATAATCACGCGGTAGCGGGCCATGCACGCTCGCACCACCTACCCATAGCGGGGAGATGTTCGATCCAGCGCGGGCACGCCCTGTGCCTTTCTGTTTGTAAGGCTTCTTGCCACCACCGCGCATCATGGAACGGGTGAGCGCCTGATGAGTTCCAGAGCGCCTACGTGCCAACTGCCATCGGACGGTATCGTGAACCAAACTCTCGTTTGGGGTCACACCGAACACCTCCGGGTTGAGCTCGATAGTACCGACCTCTTTCCCTTCAAGGGTCAACACCTTAACAGCGGTTTGCACCGGTGTCGCGGCTTCAGCCTTGGATGAACTTTTTTTGGTTGTTTTCTTTGTCGCCATACCTC
>JBILUF010000315.1:0-3516 GCA_044371155.1 Bdellovibrionota bacterium | reverse complement strand
TGGGGACAGTTCCATCTGTCCCCAATTATTTAGGAAGACATCAACTGTGCTCATTTTCCCGACTGAAAATTCGGAACAGACGGAACTGTCCCTATTTATTTAGCGCTTATGGCATGTACTCTTTTTGACTATCCAGCCGCCCCGAGGTTACCCTAACCTCTAGGGTAGGGGTGTAAGACGCTGTTGCGGGATTTTTCCGATGTATACTATTCACAAAAGACACACCCCAGAAGCTGATACAGCTGGTGGAGGTGGCAACGGCAGCGGGTCAAAAGATCAGGAGGTGCAGTCTGCAGATAGCAAGCATTCAACTGCGCCTGCTAACAACTTGATATTCTCGAAAGGCCAGCCACAGATGAAGGATACTGTATCAGTCGATCCTGAGGGGCTGCCCGAGTCATTATTCCTTGTAAAAAACCCCTTAAGTAGATCTACTGTTCTTAAGGCGCTTAAAGCTGGGGCGAGTGATGCGTTCGGTGAGTGTGAGGCTATACTCGTCTCCCAGCTTAGTAGCGAGGAGCGCGAGGCGCTGCGTTTTGTAAATGCTCAACCCATGAGTGACGGGGCGTGGTACCGACCGATTCATAATCTTGTGGTGACGATGGCGATGGTGCGGATCTGTACCAGTACCGGCGCAAATAGAGATCTCGTTTTGGCTGCAATTCTTCATGATGTGGGATACTCAGGGCTCGATATTCCTGGAACCCTTGAAGGCGCCGCATGGGACAAAAAAGACGTGCGCCAGGCGCACATGGAAGCAGGTCGAGTAATGAGCGACCAATATCTGCGCCAGCGTGTAGCCAAAGGGTGTCTACATCTCTCCGAGGAGCGGATCGGTGCACTCATTGAGATTGTTGGCACTCACGATAATCCTTATATCGGAAAGCCCCTGATCGATCCGGAGGCCCTATTGCATCGTGATGCCGACCGCTTGTTCGTGATCTCATCCACCAGTTTTTGGAAGGATTATCTCGCCCACATCTCAGATCCGTTAAAGCTTGCTGAGTTTGAAGCGGCTAATCTAGGGCCTACGCCTGCGGCTTTGCTAGAGCTGCGACGGAGAACCTTTGAGCGAGTCGACAGCGAAACGGTTTCACCAAAAGATGGATTTGAGCCCATGACATCTGAGTATGCTAATCGCGCCGTACATGCGCAGCTTGCGGCTCGCACGGCGGAGATCCAAGAGTTACTCCCGCGGCTGAGCGAAAAAATGGAATCACCCGACCGGCTAGCGGCATGGTTTAGGCAAACTATCGTGGATGAGTTTAGGGTGATTTTTTCCGGGGAAACTCGGTAAGGGAACTCTGTCGCTGAAGAAAAGTTGCGTCAGGGGGTCGGAATTATATCTGGCACTTTGGTCGAGATTGCTAGCCGCGAGCGTTGCGAGCATCTTTTGAACGAACGCAAATTACTGCTGCCTGTGCGTAGTTGATAAAGATTTCATAGTCCCCGAGTGGAATCGTAGCCATGGCGTCTCGAATGGTAACAGCTAACCTATCAATATCCGAGGGGTGGAGCTGTATGCGTCGCGAGGTGAGAGCCTTGGTGAGAATGGTGAGGTTAAACGGGGTGCCGCTTTCGATATCTTGCTTAATTGCGCCATGGATGTCGGCTGCGCCAACCGGGATATTGCCGATTAGCTTTCCCTGCACCTGTTCAAGTGCGCTGAGTGGTGCGCTAGTTTGCTCTATGTGCTCAGATTGTACCGCTGCAAAACCCATGCATACCTCCGTTGGTCACTTCGTACTACCTCCCCAGCTCTGTAGTTGGGATAGTTTTGCTTCGGCTTTTCATCAATGTCTTATCCCGTTTTTATGCTCAATTCCCGTTCGGCAGCTCTAAATAATGAATTCCCCTAGGATATGTTGCTGACTACTGGGGCAGAGCGAACATTCATGTACGGAGGTGGTGGTCTCGTCTATCTCTGGTTGCCTATGACGGTAAGGTGCCCAGAGCTTTTGGTGCACCCGCTCTTGTTACTGTTTTCGTCTCGCGAGGGTTGATTTGACCAGCAGCTCTGGGGTTCTTCCGGTTCTCGCTACTTCAAAGGTTGGCCCTGGGAATAGCTGGTCCGCTGTAAGGTCCTTTAACCGACCAAACCAGACATTCTGTCCGGCGACCTGGCGTATTGCAGGATTACCTTTCCAGTCAAAATTTTCGGTAGCGAGAAGAACCCTGAGCATCATTTTAATCGATCCGTTGATCGCTTCAGGCAACGGGAATTTCGGAGCATACAGTTGGGTAAAGACGTAAGGAAGATAGGAAACGATAGTTTTTGGGCTGTCGGCATTTAATCCCGTATTACCGAAGAACTTTAGCAGTGCTTTCCGATCGCCCTCTGTGAGACCCTTCCAGCTCCGTATGAGCTCTGGGAGAGCTCGGTTATCAGTCTCGAAAGAGAAAAAGCGGGATAGTCGATAAATGGTTTCTCGTTCGGTCGGTTGCAAGGAGCGATCTGCCCGCAGCGCGTCGTAATACGGCCGCTTCTTGATTGACTCATGCACCTGATTAAAGAACGCTACTGGGCCCTGCTGCTCTAGGGTCGGTAGCGCTGCCGCAACATCGAGAAGTCCAGCGCAAAGGGAGCGATTAATGAGAGAGCTTCCGAGCCAGCTCTGCGGTTTATTGGCATCGGCACGCGCCGCGGAGATATCCATCAGGGTGGGGAGTAGCCAATACCGTAGCCCCTCGGGGTCTTGCTGGGCTAGTTTGTGTAGGTCAGTCAGCGACCCAGCGCAGTTCTCCATCTGCAGGACATGACCAAGATTCACACCGCCTCGTATCTCTGAGAGTACCCTCTGCTGATACGCTGCTGGGAGCTCTTGGATTGAGGGGAACAGATCTTTGAATTTTCCTATGTTCTGAGGAGCGAATGCCTGTTGCAAGGCGAGATCGTGGTCGGCATGATCGGAATTTGGTAGCCGCTGTTTTAAGATCTCAGTGACATTTTTAAGTTTAAAAATATCACCATATACAAGCGCTAGAGTAACGGCCTGAATCGCCGCCGGATCTTTACGAATAGGCTCGAATAATCGTGCAAGCGCTTGAAACTGATCAATTGCGATCCTGCCCTCGACGGGTTGTTGAACGGAGAAGGACGCATATTCAGATTGTAGCTGCGCCGTCGCTCTCTCAAACTCGCTAGAGCCAGCTTTAGAGAGCTGCAGTTTTTCGATAGCATCGCCGGTGCGCAGCATAATTCCCAGATTGAGAATTGCTGAGGTGGTGCGCGGGAACTCTCGGCGGCCATCCTCAGTTGAGAGATCGTAATTGGTGAGCTCTGGGATGGCCCTGCATAGGGGCCGCAAGGTGCTCCGAAGTGCTTCGAGGGTTGAGGGGATCTCCTGTGGGGGGGTGCGGATAAAATCAGCGATATCTCGCTTATGGCGGATCACTGCTAGATCCCGCATCGTCTGTTGCCACGCGCCGCTGTTATTAAGCATTGGGAGTTCCTTTGTTAGAGATACAGATCACTGTCTGCGGACGAACCCGTCCGAGTCGCCCCGTCGCAGGAAG
>JBILUF010000314.1:0-3518 GCA_044371155.1 Bdellovibrionota bacterium | reverse complement strand
CTTCATCTGACATCATACGAAACATACTGTCCGAAACATCAAGTCCGGATTTCTACACATCACGCCACCGCAGCCCCTCCTCTCCATTGCCGTAATAGTCACGGCAATTCAACTCCCTATAATCGCTCAATAAATAGAAACGATACAAATGTTCAAATTATTCATCTTCCATGCTGGCCGTGGTGACCGAATAACCCTTCGACAGGATGCAGATTGTTTTTTGCTAGCCTCTCAGGGCGATCTACTCTTGCGCTATGTTGGCATGGACGAAACTAGTCAGCGTTGATTTATCCCAGCATTCGGCATCTGGGATTTGTGCTGCTCCATCTCTGATAAACTCCGCTGTTTGCGAGCGTTTTCAGATTAGCAAATCAACTGGTGTCAGCAAGGACTACTTGAACAAATTTGCGGCAGTTATCGCACTACTTCAGATGACTCCCGAATTTTTGCCTGATGAAGTTATATTTCCTCGAGTCAATCAGAGTATCGCCACGATTCCCGAGTATGGGGATTTTGTTCATGCACGCTTTGAGCAATTAAAGCTGGGAGAGATTCAACCTGGAATCTCTCCAGAAGATCTCATCTTTCTCGCAAGGCCTCAGCTCTCGAGTTTAAGCGCGGTAGTAGCTACCCTCAAAGCTGTACGGCTTGACACCACCGAGTCGATGGAAACAACATCGTCTAAAGTGTGTCAAATTGGAGAGTGCGTGTCACTGATGCGAGGGTTGATAATTCTTGGCCCCGAATCACAAGCGCCTATTGGTCTGAACCCATACGGGCGAGCTGCCTAGCGCGGCATTTGCAGCGTTATCAATATTTTGTACATCTCATAAGAATTTATAGAGCTGGCTTCCCGGCTTCGCCTACTGTCGAAGGCAGCCGCACCGAGCCCCGTTTTAGAGCTACATTACTGCAACTGTAAAAACCTCATCTCCGGTCTAGCTCTAAGCTCGGAGCAAAATGCAGCCGTATTACCTGGAGAATCTGCGCGAGATATCCAAATCACTTGGTCGGCAAGCTTCATCATCTCAAAATCGTTCGGACTATCCCCTGCTACAGAAACAATCCGTTCATACCCTGCTCCTCGGAGAAGCTCCGCCTTTCCGGCAAAACTTGAATGTGGCACCAAGATATTCTCTGCTAGTAGACCGTCAGAGGGGCCGCCGTCTAAAAGGGCATTACGAACCCCTATACCATCCACGATACCATTATTCATCCCCCAAACATCATTGGGGTCAATGAGTCGCGATATCCCCAGCTCTTTAAGTCGGCGATTCACCACCTCGTCAACTATAACTGAAACGATTGCCTGGTTTGTCGCAGAAACTACTACCCCGCGATGACCAGCCCCAAGACCTTTCGCGAGTACGTCGAGCACAGCGGGCCTAAGCTCAATACCACCTCGTTGCCATACCTGCCGCGTCAGCTCCTGAACTGCATCAATTGGAAGCCCCGCAAGACTAGAGCTCATCCAGGCATACGTGGGTGCGAGCACTGCACCAGGCTCCGCAAGCTGCTTGGCTACTCCTAAGGCCCGTTGATAACGGGAAAGCGGGGTCTCTCCCGGTTGAATCTCAAAGAGCGTTTCACCACCTGCGCCTACGATCGGAAGATTCAGAAGCATGCCACGCTGATGAAGCTCCTCGAACACTGCATCACCGATATCGCCTGTAAGAATTGTATGATCCAGATCAAAGACCATAGCACCGATTTTCGTGGTATCTGCGATATTCCCCTCAAAGCCCCCCCGTGAGAGACGTTGGGGTGCAAATGAATCGAGAAGTGATTCTAGGGCTAGTCCCGTAGCTACCTGTGCGACTGCAACAGCCCCGTTACCTCGACTAATTCGCTTTGCGACCTCCGATCGACGCTTCAAACTTTCCTCATCCCCCAACATAGCCGCTACCTTCCACCCAAGCTGCTCCGGATATCGACAACGCACCGCAACACCTTGCTCCAGTAAGTAGTCCGCATTTCTCTCCTCTTGACCAGGGATCGGATTTACTAGCACCATCGGTAAGCCAGAGGCCAGTGCCTCCGCTGATGTTATGCCGCCTGGTTTACCAATCAGTAGGTCAGCGGCTGCCATATAGCTAGCCATCTGATTAGTAAATCCGATTACGTTAAATCGAGCAGATTGCTCAGCTGGGAGACCCTTAACAATAGCATCAACCTCTGCGCGAGCAGCCTCGCTACGCCCACAGATGACTACGACCTGCGCATTATGGGATCCAGCTGCAAGCCCCTTAATTAAGGCGTTGTAGGGAGATGCACCAAACCCCCCAAGGGTGAGGAGCACTACGGGCTTATGAGGGGACAAGCCAACAGTGGCGCGTGCAGCGTCCTTTGCTGAAGGGTTCCGAAAAGCCTGCTCCAGCGGTAGGCCTGTTAGATAGATCTGCTTCTGATCAATGCCAAGATTGATAAGCCGCTCTCTAGCCGGCTCAGCAGCGACACAGATCCTATCCGCCTCCCGCACCGCCCAGAATGCATGGGCATCAAAATCAGTCACGATCTGAATCAATCGACCCGAGATTCTCCCCTCTGTTTTCAGGGCACCCGCTATTCGAGTTGCAAGGAAATGCGTCGAGATAACAATTGTCGGATTTAATCGCTCGAGATGGGCCTCGAGTCTCCTGCCCAACATCCTATCAATTGTGAGTGTCGCTCCATCAACGGAGCTACCAGAGTCAGTAAGCTCATAGAGCTTCCCAAGAGAGGTTGGTGCCCGCCGGGCAAGTGCAAGATAGCCATCCCTATACACTCTACGAGCGACAGTTGGCATGAAGTCAAGTACGTCCAAGATAACGGGGGATTCGCCAGTACGAGAATCGCCCAGTTCCGTGGCAATCGCCTGCGCCGCCCGATTGTGTCCTAGCCCAACGCCCGCCGTGACAATTAGCGCATTCTCAATCCACCACCGCGGCGATAGCGGGTCTACACGCGGCGCTATCTGATGATCATTACGTGATACCTGCTGTGCCGCCTTATCGATTCCAATCATTTAATCTCTCGAAGTATATCCGCCCCCTAATACCCGACTGCTGACATCCCCTCCCAACTCAATGGCGGTATCGGCAACTTCTGTGATATCTCTCGATGCTGCCCCAGTATTCTCGCAGCACGGTTATTCTTTAACCAGGTAACCGTACCACCTAAAAGATAGTGATCGGAGAGATGTTTCCCCCGAAAATCCGGCTTTGTCTGCCCTAGACCCGAGTTTATCACCAACCTGTGGTCCGTACTCCCAGGAACCCAAATATGATCCAGCGCCGCAGCTCTCTCCCCGTGGCCACATGCCCATGAATTTACCATCGGATCAAAGGTCGAAATTGGGGCCCCGCCCAGGCACTCAGATGATAGATTGACTTTAAGGAGCTCCTTGAGTTTACGATATTCGGGATCGCCGGATTCGCAGTTAAAATCCCCTAGAACCACCGTAGGGATTGCGGGGCTGCCGGAGGCCATAAATTCGGCAAGCTCATCTACCTGTCGGGCTCGCACCTCTTGTGCCCTCT
>JBILUF010000313.1:0-3524 GCA_044371155.1 Bdellovibrionota bacterium | reverse complement strand
GTTTTCCAAGGATCTCAGACAGCGCTATCGGGCCCAATGTTTGTTGAGCTCTCGATGCTCGATCTTTTTATGCAGGCCACTACTCGGGCTGAGAAGAGCCTGAAGGCCTAAGTGCCCGCTTGTTTCTTGCCGCCTTGGCCGATCAATACGACCTATCGAGAGGAGCTTCTTAAGCTTGCGATAACCCGATTAGGTAACACGCTCACTGCGTAAGGGCTTTCACTGCTTACGTGCCCCTCCCGGCAACCCTATTTGAGTAGCCCCTAGCCCCCAGATATACTTCACAGGTGTTTGACGGAAAGAACGATAAGGGGCAGCGCGGGGCGGGCGAACGGGCGGAGCCTAACGATGGGGGTGCAACTACTAATCCTGCGACGAGTGCGTCATCGAGCGAGATTTTGGAAGAGGC
This sequence comes from Bdellovibrionota bacterium, assembly GCA_044371155.1. Classification (GTDB taxonomy): domain Bacteria; phylum Bdellovibrionota_C; class UBA2361; order UBA2361; family UBA2361; genus CAZTER01. Next base: position 3,115 of record JBILUF010000313.1, on the reverse strand, counting down.
GCGCCAGAATCGGTATAATCATGTGATATTCTCGCTTGCCAACCGGTTCTTTAGCCGGTGCTCCGGCGCCGTCGAGAGCTTGGCAATTGCAGGGCTCCTCTATGGGTTGCGCACTGAGGTCGGGGGGTGGCTCGATAGGGAGATCTCAGACCAGGAATTCCTAGAGGCCTGTGCAGGCGTCCCAGACGACGTTAAGCTCCTGGCTTTCGATCGATTTAAACCGTTTCTCACCAGCCATGCAGCGGAGTTCGAGACGCTTGCAGCGCATATCCCTGACCAGTCTTCACCGCTTTTTGCGGATCTTGGGGAGCTATCACGACCTGTTGCTGGAATGCTCTTGTCTATTCGGCGGTGCATGATCAGTCAGGTGTCGCTGGGGCAGCTCTACGTTGAGGGCGTTACCGCTTTGGAGCTCGTGAGGCGTATGGATCCCTCCCTCTGTGAGCAAACAAAAGATTTCATCCGTCACATGCTTCATCGCGATATCGATCGCCTGGCCACCATATATGAGGCGAAGATAGCCCCAGAAATGTTTACTAGGTGGCACGCGGAGATGCGAGCCAAGCCGTGTAAGTTTATCGTGCCGAGTGAAGCCCTCTATCACGATGGGCCGGGAACCCTAGTCAGCGCACTCCTCTATGGGTCAAAGCTGCTGTTATCGACCGGAGTGTTACCCGCTGTGATTGAGGAAGGGCGCCAGAGTAGCCCTGAGGCCGCTGTAGCCCTCTTTGGTCTTGCAGCACGGCAGGTAGAAAGCGCACTCCAGACAATCACAAAGGATCGTTCAAGTGCCACCTCAAGGCTCCATTCTTTTGTCAGCCAGCTGCCGGTGTCTGATCGACTCACCCTCCTCGACATCCTGGCGAAAGACCCGCGCGCCACCGAGTTGAGCCGACGGCTTGAGAGCTATGGATTGATGGAACCTGATGTCGCCTTCGCCTCGTGGTTGATTGTGCATCGCGAACGACAGGTGGCAGGCTCGGCTGGGCCCGTATCGTTTATCGACAGCCTGGTCGAGCAAACCCTTAGTCGACCAGGGTTTCGTCCCGCATTGGTAGCCTTGGTGTCGTGGAGTGATCAATTGGCAACTGCGGAGCTTCTTGACGCTGCCCTAGCGCTCACACACAAAACTCGTGACACGGATGAAGTAGTGCGGCGGCTCAATGCTACGGGCGAGGAGCTGCAGCGTGGAGCATCGCCGCAAGAGGCGCGTTCGATCCTTGAGCATGGGTGTGTGCCACGGAATCACGACCACATAAGCTTGCCCCGGTCGGACTCTCGGATTACTCCGCCGAAGAAATCGACCTCACTACTCACCGTTTTGCATGAGCGGCTTTTCGCTGAGCCCGATCTTCAGAGCTGGGCAGCCCAAGTGCTAGAAGAGACTGCTGGACAGCCTGAGATACGTAGAAGCCTCCGCTGGCTTGCAGCGATGCCACCCGCTCTCACCCCGCGATTGAGTGCTTTTCTCCATGAGTTCAGTAGCGCACCCCGGTGTGCTGAGTTTATCGCTTCGCCGCGCGCCTTCGCTCGATTGACCGATTTTCTCACTGCTGGTCGCCACGAGGAGATTCGCGAGCTTAAATCATGGCTTCGCGGGGAGACAGATTCTGATCCGATAGCGCTTCCCGCACTTCGTGGGCGACGAAGCGGCGGTAGCGCAGCGCTCGAGGCGGCTGAAGCCGAGGATAGTGGCGCAGAATCGGAGCAGCCGCAGCTCATTCTCATTCCACCTGGGGTTTATAACCGATTGGTACTGATGGGAGGGCAGTACTCCCCTCCAAAGCGTGCCGCCATCCAGGAGGCGGCTGGAGATATCCCGGTGCTTTATCTCTCTCCCGATGATGACCCCCGGAGCATTCGCCAGACACTTGTGAGAGGTGACCTAGTTGTTGTTAATCCGACCTGGAACTCACACTCCGCAACTAATCGCGTTCTGGCCCAGTGTCGCGCGCAGAACATTACCTGGATAATGCTACCGCGATCGGGCTACCAGGCGGTTGTGCACATTGCAGAGCGGATACAGCACTAGAAAATAGGGACAGATGGAACTGTCCCTATTTTCTAGTGGCTACGCGGGGCGCAAGAGCAAGATGCATGACAAAAAAAGACCGGAAGCACACCCGACACCTAAATGTCGGGCACCGCTTCCGGTCTTAATCCTATCCCCTTAATGAAGGGGGAGCTCACCCATTACTGGGCTGCTGCCACCTGGGTGTGGGTGGTGGTGGTCGTCGAGGTCGTGAATCCAAAGTCACGATCCATAACGGTCTTACGGCCGTCATTCTTGGCACGCTCGATAGCCTCATCGCAAAGCTTACGAACGATATCAGACAGAACCTCGGCTACTGCGCCCGAGGTGTTCATCCCCGAAGCATCGCGGATATAGTTCTTAAGCTTAGAAACAACTACCAAAACTTCCTTCTGGGTAGATCCATCGGTCATAAAAGTCTCCAATATCCAAAACAACCAGGGTTACAATCAGAGCGTTCTATAAAAGACCTGGCACCAGAAATTTTTTTGGTGCTCGCTCCAACGTTGGTGACTATAGCAGCAAAGCCCAAAAGAAGCAGTAGCGCGCTGCTGCGCTACACCCTTGAATTGATTGACTTTTTAATCTTAAATCGATTTAAAGCGGCAGCGGTCATCCCTTTAAAGACCCCGGGGACCTCTCGCAACAGGATGGACATGAGCAGCGCTACCATCGCCGCTACAATGAGCCATTGAGATACATCCTGCCGTAGGTAACGGGTATATGCGAATTGGCTTAGGGTCTGCGGCGCTGGATTACTCTGTCCGCCGGTCTCGGATGCTATACGCTCAAGTAACACACGATTGAATCCAAGCCCCTTTCGTTCTCCAAACAACTCCCCTGACACATAAAATGATACGGGAGTGAGCTTGCCGCCGTGAGCAGCAATACCGCGGAGCTCATATCTCCCGGGGATAGCCGCCTTAAGTCGCGACTCATATAACCCTTTAGCGACCCGCACAAACGAAACAGTCCGCTCCGCACCACTGGGTAAAATCGCCGTGGCGGTGATATCGCCTGGGTCGCGGTCACCAAAGATCTCAAGGGTAAGCTTTAACTCTCCGCGCTCTATAGTGGAGCGTA
>JBILUF010000312.1:0-3525 GCA_044371155.1 Bdellovibrionota bacterium | reverse complement strand
GGTGCATGCCGAGGCAGCTTCGCTGGCTGGGCACATGGGGCTAGATAACCTCATTTACTTCTATGACGATAACCTCATCTCACTAGCGGGCCCCACCAGTGTGTGCTTTCAGGAGTCGGTGCCGAAAAGATTCGAGGCTTATAACTGGTATGTGCAAAGCTGCGATGGCCACGATATGCAAGCCGTGCAGGTGTGCATAGAGAACGCCAAGAAGGAAAAGAGCCGCCCCAGCATCATCTGCTGTCGCACCTTGCTAGGAAAAGGCAGCCCCAACAAAGCCAACACCCATGAGGCGCACGGAGCGCCGCTGGGCAAGGACGAGGTCGCTGCAACCAAGAAAAATCTCGGCTGGCCCGAGGATGCACAATTCCTTGTGCCTGATGATGTACGGGCGTTCTGTGCCGCAAAGGTGGAAGCCGGACAGACCGAGTACGAGAGCTGGCAAAAGAGCTTTGCAGCGTGGTCGGCCGCCAACCCAGAGAAGACACAGCAGCTCAAAGCTCAAAGCAGCCGCGAGATCCCCGAGCAGTTAAAGACCGATCTTCTTGCGGCGTTTGCCGAGAAGAAAAAGGATGCCACCCGCAACCTCTCGGGACAAGCACTGCAGGTAATCGCTAAGCATCTACCGTACTTTGTGGGCGGCTCCGCTGACCTTGATCCATCAACCAAGACCTACCTAAAAGGCCACGGGGATGTGAAGCATCATGAGTTCGCAGGCCGCAACATTCACTACGGAGTACGCGAGCATGCGATGGGCTCGGCCGCCAACGGCCTTGCCTACCAACAGTGCTGGATCCCCTACACCGCAACATTTTTGGTGTTTGCAGACTACATGCGTCCTCCGATGCGGCTTGCGGCCCTATCGCACCTGCAGACATTTTTTATCTTTACCCATGATAGCTTCTGGGTAGGAGAGGACGGACCAACGCACGAGCCGATCGAGCAGATCCAGACTATTCGGGCGATCCCGAACATGTATCTCTATCGTCCAGCCGATGGGATTGAGGTGGCGATGTGCTACTGGGCCGCACTACAAACCAAGAACCGGCCAAGCTCTTTTGCCTTCACCCGGCAAAACGTCTCGCCGCTTGAGCGCTCAGCCTCGTTTAATGCCGACAGTATCCTCAAGGGCGGCTACGTGGTGCAAGGCGAGGAGAATCGTGATGTGACTATCGTTGCAACCGGCTCCGAGGTGGAACTGGCGATTGACGCGGCAAAGCTCCTTACCAGCAAAGGCGTCAAAGCTCGCATCGTCTCGATGCCATGCGTTGAGCGTTTTATGGAGCAGGAAAAGAGCTTCCGCGATGCGATAATCCCACCCTCTAGTAAGCGGATTGCGATTGAAGCCGGAATCACCACCGGATGGGAACGAGTGGTGGGCAGTGACGCGCTGCTGATCGGCATCAACCACTACGGCGCATCCGCACCGGGGGAGCTGTTGGCAGAGAAATTCGGCTTTACTGCGCCAACAGTAGCGGCAAAGGTCGGGAGCTTCCTAGGAGTTTAAATCGAGCTGGGGCCGTCATAGCCCGGTGCTTTTTTAGGTTCCCCTGGCTGCGACAACTCTTTAAGATTGCAAGGCGAGGCCCAAAAGGACCTCGCCTTTTTCATTATTGCCCACTAACTCCGGTTAATCAGTGTCAGGACTGCGATGCAAACCCAAAATGCCACCGCCCCGCAACCAAAGATCTCCGATTTATTCAGCCGCGGCGAATGGCTGCTGTTTTGGGTTATCGCTCTCACCGGACTAGCCCTGCGCTGGATAGCGCTCGATGCTCGCCCAGTGCACCATGATGAATCACTGCACATGATGTACGGTCGGTACTTTTTCGACTTCCCCGATATTCAGTACTACAAATACGACCCGATGCTGCACGGGCCATTTCTGTACAATGCACTACGCGTTGTGTACAGCACTCTTGGCTCGTCGACAGAGGCAGCACGATCATTAACTGCGCTACTAGGATCGCTGTTTATCTTTCTTCCGCTCCTGTTTCGTCAGTACTTCTCACGTAACGGCGTCCTGTTTCTGACCGCCGCGGTAGCACTCTCCCCAACTCTTACCTATTGGTCACGATTTATTCGTGAGGACATCCCGGTGCTCGCAGCACTTGCGATCCTGCTGTGTGGCTGCACGGTGGCCTCCAAGCAATACCGCTGGATGCTTGGGCTTATCGCTTTTTCACTCCAGGTCTGCATTAAAGAGAATGTGTTCGTAACTCTGGCTATCCTGGTGGGATATCTAGTGTATGAGCTGCTCGTATACCGCATCGCTCATGGGGATAAGGACTCGCTCCTTACACGGTGTTGGAACAACCTACGGCAACATCCGTGGCATGCACTGGTGGGGCTAGCTCTTGCGGCGGGGATTTATTGCTACCTCTTTAGCGCTGGATTTCGCTACTGGCAGGGCACAATAGATTTCTTCACTCGCAGCGTCTCCTACTGGGCCGAGCAGCACGGAATCGAGAGAATTAAAGGGCCGTTTAATTTTCATATCTATGTACTCTCCTGGTACGAGCTACCATTCGTAATCGCGACCCTGGCAGCAATGGTACGCTTTTACCGCACCGGTGCACTGCCTCTTAAAATCGTAGGCTGGCTCTCCTTGGCCGCGGCCTCACTAGCCACCGTCGCATTTTGGAACAAACCAGTAGACGGGGTGTTTCCGTGGAGCATTTTTAAACTCAAGGATGCTCTAGATATTTTTGGGCTCATTGTTATCACGCCACATGCGGTGCTTATCACCACCGACCACCTCTTGAAAAAGGAGCGGGCGTTGGGTTTTTGGGGGTATCTTTTCCTAGCAAGCCTTTTCACCTACAGCTACCTTGGTGAGAAGGTTCCATGGCTAGCTGTGTATGCCTTTGTACCAGGACTCATATACATCGCGCTGCTTTTTGACCAGCACTACGGACGAAATCCGATCGCAGGATGGCAAACTTACCCCATCGCGCGCGTGCTGAGTTTTTGCGGAGTCATCCTTGGGGCACTGGCGATACTCTTTAGCTTTAGCGAGGGGCTCAATGGGTCCACAATCTTTATGCTCGCCCTAGCCGCCCCAATGGTTGCGGCCCCCCTTCTGGCCAGGATTCCTTCACTCATGGGCACTGTAAACCTTAAGTGGCTTTTCCTTCTGGTGTTTTGCCTCTATTCACTCCGGGCAAACATTCTTACGAACTTTGTCTATGCCGGCCATGCGCGTGAGTATCTGAGTCAGGTGCACACCACCCCTGAGTTCCATGATCTCGTACACTCGCTTCGCGCCGAGGTGACTAACATGAATCGGGGCTATAAGCCGCTCATTTATGCCACCGGCGAATCTGTATGGCCGATAACCTGGTACCTCGTAGACATTCCTGAATACAAATTTATAGCCAATGCCGAGGAGCGTAAGAGCTTTAAATACCAATTCGTTGAGTACACGCAGGATCAAGGGGCAATCCCCGACGGATTCCGAGCAGTATCGGTAAACCTCCGCGGTTGGTGGGTGCCAGACTTCACAAAGATGACGCTGCGAAACTT
>JBILUF010000311.1:0-3534 GCA_044371155.1 Bdellovibrionota bacterium | reverse complement strand
TGTTTATCAGCCTCTAGACTTGTAATGGCCCTCACGGCGTCCGCGGAGCTACCCTCTTCGAAAGTTCGAGTGACCTCCTGGGCGTTTCGAGCCGCGCTCTCCATGCCGCGAGCGATGCCTGCCATGCCTGTAGCGACGATTGAGTCCATGATCAGAAAATCGACAAAATCACACCCGGTAGTTAGATTTCGGGGCACTTTTTTATGCTCCGCGGGTGGCCGCTTCGCGCTGCTCCGCATAATCGGCCCCGATAGTCGAGTAAATACAGGATCTTATCCTGCTGCAGTGCCTTCTTGTGGAGCTAGTCTGAGCGTTCAATTTTCTTGACTAGATCCGGGGGCGGCCTTACCATTTTTAACAGGCGGTAAATGCGCTTAAAACCTGCGAAAAAGCGAGGTTTTAGCCTTTTCTCTCCACGGTCAGGACGGATGCCGTCTCTGCACCACTTCTCAACAGTTTTCCGGGTTTTGTTCCGCACCTGCTTTGCTCGGCACAGGTACGGGTCGGGGTTTATTCTAAAAAAAATTTACTGATGAGCCGCTGGTTTATTTTTAAAGCGCTCGTCACATCCCGTGTGTTGCATGTCGAGACAAGCAATGAACGCACCGCAAGGCCAGGAGCTTACTATCCGCGGCGTAGCGAGTGCAGAGCAATCAATCGCTGGTCGCAAAGTGGTGCTGCCAGCAACCGTTGAGCTTCCATCCTCTGTGGTGGCGGGGGTGAGAGCTGAACGCCCTGCATCAATGATGGAGCAGGCATTGGCAGCGGCCCTGCCGCAGGGCCGGGAGTACCGCTTATCGATAGCCGCGCGGCGCAGCGAGCATTGGCGTGGGACGCTCGATGCGATTTCGCGTCTGCCGCTTGTAAACGGAGAGCTCACAAGGGGGGCTTCATGGGATGCGCTACAGCATCATGCAGCGTTTCCGACTGCTGCGATGGTAGTGCATGTTGCTTCACCGCAGGGAGTGAGTGCGGCCGGTGTACCGTTCGATCTTTTATCTCGGGTGGTGGGTCAAGAGCTTTCAAATCGTGCCATGGGCACAGAGCGCACGGTGGTGGTGATCGGCCAGCAGCTAGCCGAGGTGGCTAGGCCGCAGATCTCCCTTGGAGATCGTGAGGAGGTGAGTCGCAGGTCGTTTGCCTTGCTGCGATTGGTGGAGAAGTTAAAGAGCCACGGATTTAACATCGAGGCACGCCTAGATACTGATCTGATGGCGGAGCAAGGATATCGACAAAGTTGTAAGGGGCTAAAGTCTGCAGAGCAGAAGACCTATCCGCTAGCTCACCGTGAGGCCTGTCTAGTGGAGGCGCTACGCCAAACAGAAGGGCCAGTTGTGTACTCAGGATGGAGCTCATTTAACTCCGTCGCTGAGTTTAATGAGGTGCGCCAAGGATCCCCGGGGGCGCAAAGAAACTTCGTTCGATATTGCTCGATGCCGGTGCATCACCATCTGCGTGAACAGTTCCCGGCTGAATATCCGGTCGTTGCCACCGTTCCTGGGATGGCGGTTGCGGCCGAGGGGCAGATTGTGCCAACCCATCCAGACTTGGTGGTGCCGATAACCCGTTTTGGTCAGCCGTTGTTACAGGTTGAGCCGCTACGTATTATGCTCAATCGACATGATGAACTGAATTTGCGCCAGGCCTTGCGCGATCCGTTTGACTTAGACACTGCCGGACAACGAGCGCAGATCGGACTTCAGCGCCACCTGTGGCACACAATCATGGGTCTTCAAAAGATCGCACCGCAGCTTCTTGATCATCCACAACGGTTGCTCGCTGACTTAAATGTTGACGAGCGCTTGGTGCAGGACTGGCGACAGGAAGCGATGCATGCCGCTCAAAAATCAGCCGCGCAGACCCAGGCTCATCTATGGCAGGCCATGCTGGCAGCCGCCAATACCCGCAAAGAGGTCCTTAATCACTATCTGCGAGCGCTACTTGAGGAGCTTGGGCTGGAGCTTTCAAGCCAGCGCTATGATGCCGCGGTCATGGTTCCGATGAACTCGGCAGAGCGGATGTTGAGCCTGCAAGATGATACATTCAGTGAGGCGAGCGCGCCGCATCGAGCCACGCGCACCCTCGATACGAGATTTGTATCGGCCCAGGCCGCCTAAAAGGGCGCGCATAGACTGTGTGTAGACAACGCCGCGCGTGGAGGGCCGTCCGTGAGGCCTAAATTCTTATAAACTGACCGTATAAAGGATAGACGATGTCGGCGCCTTTTGGGGCACTAGAGAGACGCCCAGCCATCATATTGACCGATAACGTTACTTATCAGTCAATTTAAAAGGGGACAAAGGGAGGTGTAAAACACCCCCTGACAGGAAAAAGGCCGCCTCTTTTAAAGGCGGCCCCTCAACGTAAGCCCGTTAATAACCTGATCGAGCAGAACAAATCATCCAGGTCCCATCATGCAGTAGTTAAAATACGCGTTATATACGGCGTTCATCCCTTCGGTTGTACAAAAGCCACGGGATTCGAATCGATTCCCCTCGCAACTTGCCGCAATCTGCTGCATCCGCGCACTTTCAAGGTCAAGCGCAATCGAAACATCGGCGCGCACGGTGTTGCAGTTAAAGGTTGAAAGCGTCGGCTCAGTCGGCGGACTCTGATAGAATTCGTCATCTAGCGCCTCTGGCATCCCTGATACCAGGTCAGATTCCGGAGCAGCTCGATATCCGGTATCTCGATATTCCACTGCGCCAGAGAAGGCGAAGCTCTCTGCCGCTCTAGAGAACTGCTCCTTAAAGGCCCCCTTTATGAAACTTAGCGTTGCCATTGAGTCTCCACTATATCCAGAGAGGCCGAACCCCTTGTTCTCCTCCGGGCCGCGAATGGAGTAGTGTTTGTTTGTAATTATCCCCTCTCCGATTTGCACCGCTGACTTAAAAGCGTTCCCCGCCTCAGCCTGAACAAAGGAGGTCTCAGCAGTTCTGGCGGCGGAGGTATCAAAAACGATCCGACTGCCCTCTGCCCGCACCCTACCCGACACAGCAGACCTAAAACTCCCTCCATCGCCTGAACCAACTAATTCGATCGCATAGGTGTTATCCGAACGAATTGAGATCGTCTGTGCCTCTTGAGGGGTTGCCCCTCCTTCGCAAGCATAAAACTCGGCGCGATATTGATATCCTGCCGTTAGATTTGAGCTAGCTGACTTGACCCTAAAATATATTTCAGAGCTCTCCCCCTCCGATGGCAATGAGATCTTGATAACTCTATCTCTGCTGGCCTCAGGAGTATCAAACAGTGCTGTCCATCCACCACTCGGAAGCGCTCCGCCCACCACACTAGCCACTCTTCGGTCAACTGCCGCAGCTCTTGGAAAGTTTTTCATGTAGCAGAGCGTCGTCTCAGATTGCAGCGCTGTTCCCATCGCCTCCCCGACGTTTTGAGCGGCTCGGCAAGCTGCCATTCCACCCGATTGACCATCGACAGAGGACGCAAAAACCTGACTGCAATCCGATTCCGTTGGATTTCCCGCAATCAGCCTTGAAGTTACCCCAGGGACAAAATAGATCTCTGTTGCAT
>JBILUF010000309.1:0-3563 GCA_044371155.1 Bdellovibrionota bacterium | reverse complement strand
CTGTCGCTGAACGCCTTGGCTGCAAGTGATGAGGTGATTATCCCTGTGCAGAGTGAGTATCTCGCCCTTTATGGAGTGCGTCAGCTCCTAGATACCATCGATCAGGTGCGTGGAATTTACAATCCAAGCCTTAAAGTAGGTGGGGTACTTATCTGCTTGCACGATAGCCGCAAGAGGCTCGCCCGCGCTGTGGCAGACACCATCAGGGCTTATTTTGGCGAGCTTGTTTTCAACACGGTCATTAGATCGAATGTTGCCCTTGCTGAGGCTCCAGCAAGTGGACAGTCTATTTTTGAATATTCAGCAAAGTCCCCAGGGGCTGAGGACTACGCATCCCTTGCAACGGAGGTATTAGGAAATGACTAAGAAGCGCTTTACTCTGGCAGATAATCCGCTTTTTTCAGGCCCTGGGATCAAGGACAGAGAGCGCACTGGAATTCCTTACCGGGAGATTGAGGTTGATTCTATTGACACTGACCCCAATCAGCCTAGGAAGGTCTTCGACGAAGATGGGTTACATGAGCTCTCAAACTCTATCGCGACCTACGGTGTTCTTACCCCAATACTCGTGCGTCCAGGCAAGACACCTGGTCGTTTCGACCTCATTGCTGGTGAACGACGACTAAGGGCATCGAGATTAGCTGGCAAGGCGACGATTCCAGCTATTGTTGACCAAGATGGAAACCAATCTGAGGAGAGGACTCTAGCTATTCAGCTGGTTGAGAATATCCAGCGAGCTGACCTCACACCACTCGAGCGGGCCTATGCTATTGGAGCCCTGCGGGATGCTTTCTCCTTGAGTGTTCGCGATGTTGCGGAGCGCCTTGGCGTATCAAAGAGCATGGTGCATCGGAGTCTTGAGTTGCTCGAGCTGCCTGATGACCTCCTCAATGCGTTAAAAGAGGGCGCTTCTGAGTCGAAGGTGCTGCTCCTGGCAAAAATTGAGGACCCAGAGATACGAGCGGGGTACCTAAAAGACCTTGAGGTACTCTCGCGTGCCAAACTCGAGGATAAGATATCTGAGGGTAGCGCCAGAGACCAAGCCCGTAAGGTGGACTTGAGCTCGGAAGACTCCAGGATAGTCGATGAGATTCAGCGTTCTCTTGGCCTTAAAGTCAGGATGCTCAAGGTCGCTCCAGAGGAAGAGAAGGGTAGGCTCGTTATTGAGTTCTATTCTAATGACGACCTTCAGGAGGTCTTTAGAAAGCTCGTTGCTGAATAATGTGCGCTGTCCCGCCGTGGGACAGTTCGGGACTGAAAAAAAGCGAGCGTTTTAGATGAGTTTCAGCGCGTCCCACGGTGGGACAGATTACAAACGCGGGCTTGCCTTTCTGTTATCGCTTGAGCAGTGGCGGGGGCAGGGAGGCTTTGGAGTCGAGAAGCTCCGCGCCGTAATGTCGAGCCTAGGGGACCCCCAGGACTCAATTCCAACCATCCATATTGCAGGAACAAACGGCAAGGGGTCTGTATCTGCGGCGATATCAGCGATTCTGGGAGTTGCCGGTGGTCAGGTAGTTTTAAATACCTCGCCACACCTAGTGCAGGTTAATGAGCGAATATGTATTGATGGTCTCCCCATAGGAGACGAGCCTTTTGGACGCGTGCTTGAGCGTTTAAGGGTAGAATCAGCGAGACTTGGCATAAATCTAACCCATTTTGAGGCTGTAACTGCCGCCGCTTTCCTAATCTGTGCCGAACTTAAGGTAGATTGGGGGGTGTTTGAGGTGGGGCTAGGTGGCAGGCTTGATGCCACCAATATTATACGCTCCCCAAAGGCATCGGCGATAGTTTCAATAGACTTTGACCATGAAGCGATTCTGGGCGATACCCTCGCAAAGATAGCTGTGGAAAAAGCGGGAATCATCAAGGATAAGACCCCGGTTGTTATAGGAAAAGTATCTGATGAGGCGCGGTGGGAAATTGCACGGATAGCAAGCGATTGTGCTGCTCCGACACTGCTCCTTGGAAGAGATTTTTCAGTTCAGCCAAGTGATAATGGAGCGTGCCGTTTCTCATCCAAGGAGCTAGGGTGTTTCGAGTTTAATCCGCGGCTAAAAGGGGCTCATCAGGTTGATAACATGGCTGTTGCTGCGGCCCTTGCTTGCGTGGTGGGGGTCGATCATCAATCCATAGCGGAGGGGATTGAGACAGTTAACTGGCCGGCACGATTAGCTTTTCATAAGGTTGGCGAGAGAACTGTAATCCTTGATTCTGCGCATAATCCTGCCGGAGCTAAAAGTCTTATCTCGTTTCTCGATAGCAAGGGGATAGGCTCGGTTGAGGTGGTTTTTGGGGCTATTGGGACCAAGCGTTGGGCCGAAATGGTCGATACCTTGCGGCCAAAGGTGAGCTGTTGGAATATCTTGGAGCCCGATGCGATTGACCCGGTGCCATCGGCAGAGGTGGTTAAATACCTATCGGGATTTGGGATAAATGCTCAGGACTGCGCACGCAACTATGCGGAACTATTAGATATTATCGCTTTGGGCGATTGTGACACCCCGATTCTTGTAACCGGGTCGATGTATCTTGTGGGCAAAGTGATGGCAACCTTGAGTATCGGCATATCTCCACTTTGGATCCGCGGCAGGAGGTCTGAATGACTGAGGCTAATCTTTTGGCATGGCGCTCACAGACAGTCACCAACTTTGAGCCGTTGCTTGCTGAGCTTTGTAACAGCGGGGTAGTAGAACCTTCACTCCGAGAGATCCTTCGGTACTCCGTGTTCCCGGCCGGCAAGAGGATCCGGCCATTGCTACTAATCGGCCTTGGTGAAGACTTAGGGGCGCCGCAGCAGGCTCTGCTGCATGCGGCTGCTGCGGTGGAGCTCCTCCACTGCGCATCCCTTGTGCATGACGATCTTCCTGCGCTTGATAATGATGATATGCGACGTGGTAAGCCCTCCTGTCATCGTGCCTTCGGTGAAGCTCCCGCGCTGCTAGCTGGTGATATCGCAGTACCCTTGGCCATCCATTCTGTACTTGGCTGCGCGGCATCGCTTGAGGTCGGGGCTGCGCTTGCGCGCGAACTGAGCTTTGCATTTATGCAGGTATGTAACGGGCAGCAGCTTGATCTTTTGTCAGGTAGCGCCCGCGGCGATGTGCTGTCTTTATATGCGCAAAAAACAGGAGCTCTTTTCGGTGCGGCGTGTGCATCGGCCGCGCTCATCGCTTTGCAGGATGAGAAGGTGGTGAATGAGGCGCGTCGTCTGGGGGTTGAGCTCGGTGTGTTATTCCAACTCCATGACGATGCGATTGACCGCACCCCCGAGAAAGGGCGGCAAAGTGGTAGTGATCTTCGGAACAGCAAGGAGACTGCTCTACTGCAGGGCGGAGATGCAGCGGTATCTGCCGCCAAGGATCGCACCACCGAGGCGCTTGCGCGGGTAGAGATGGCTCTGATTGAAGGCACCGTCTGCCGTGAGCTGGTACGCACCAGGGGTGTGCTGGGTGAGGTGCTGGGGGCTGAGTTCTAAGGTCTTTTTGCCTTCCTTTTTTCTTGTCTCGTGCGTTGCTTTTTTGAGTGACGCGCAGATTGTAGCGCAGTCTGCTTGCCTGCTGAGA
>JBILUF010000308.1:0-3584 GCA_044371155.1 Bdellovibrionota bacterium | reverse complement strand
CGATGTCCTGGGCGCGGCGTCAGCACCCTCCTGTGTCTTTTCTGCAGGCTCGGCATAAGCAATGCGCTGATGATATATACCATTCAAGACGCGGGTGAAGCATTTGGCGATCTGATGCAGGTCTTTTAATGTAAGCTCACACTCATCAAGCTCACCGCTGGCAAAAACCTTGTTGATCATTTTTTGCACCAGCCCTTGCAGCCGATCAAAAGAGGGCTCACTGAGGGTACGAGCCGCCGCCTCGATGCCATCGGCAAGCATCAGTATTCCAGCCTCCTTGGTTTGCGGCTTTGGGCCTGGGTAGGTATAGAGATTTTTGTCCACCGCTTGGCCGGTTTCCTCTGCCTCAGCCTGGGCCTTCTCGTAGAAGAACTCAATCACCGAGGTGCCGTGGTGCTGTGGGATCATATCCAGAATAACGCGCGGCAATTTATGCTCCTTGCCTAACTCAAGCCCCTCCTTGACATGCGAGCGGATGATGAGGGCCGACATCGATGGGCTTAGTTTGTCGTGTCGATTCTCCTCACCGAACTGGTTCTCGACGAAATAGAGCGGCTTGGTCATCTTGCCGATATCGTGGAAATAGGCACCAACTCGCGCCACGACCGGATTTGCTCCGATTGAATCGGCAGCTGCCTCTACCATCATTCCCATCACCATCGAATGATTCCAGGTGCCAGCGGCGCGGATGCTCAAGTCCTTTAAAAGTGGATGATCAAGGGTAGCCATTTCGATGAGGCGAAGATCCGTCACATACCCGCCAAGATGCTCCACTAGCGGGGTCACACCTGAGGCGATAAACGAGGTGAGAATGCCACCGAGTACAGCAAGCCCGGGGCGTAGCAAGGTAGTAGCTCCCAGAGGCTCGGGCTCCATCAGGAGCGAGCCAATCACTACGGGCATCGCATACACCCCCACATTGATTCCTGCGCGCAGATACGCAGAGCGTGAGCGAGTCTGTGAAAGGCTGATAATGGCGATTAAATTGGTGGCGAGAACATACAGAGTTAACACCGGCTGGCTTGGGAAGTAGACCGCGCTGGTGAGTGTTATGAGTAACGAGAATACAATTGCATAGTGCAACCCTAAGACGGCCTGAATCAACAGTGCGCCGGCCGCGAATGGGACTGCATACGCAAGGTCGGCTGCGTCAATTCCAGGGATCGCTGAACGCAGCACTTGATGGGAGCTAACTCCTTCGGCTACCAGTGTGCCAACAGAGATGATGCAAAAGGAGCCTACTGCTGTCAGCAATAGCAACAGGAGATCTTTAGCTGATGGGCGATAGTGCTCGAATGCATAGTGAGCTGCGCGGTGCACGGTGTAGATACAGGCGGCAAGACCGACTACTCGCCCGACGATGAAAAGGAGCTCTTGGCGGACAGCAGAGTGATGCAGTAGCAGCTCGGCGGCTAGGGCGAACAGCGTGCAATAAAGAACGCCAATGAGGAGCTTGCCACCAGCGGCATCTGAATCAGAGGTGTCGTGCATACAGGTATGTAACGTGAGTTACCCTTCCTGAGTCTCTTTGCGTTTGCCGTACGCGGCGACGATACGGCCAACCAGCGGGTGACGGATCACATCCTCCTCGTTGAAATGAACAAACGAGAGCCCCTTTACCACCTTAAGCACATGCATCGCTTCAACGAGTCCAGATACATGCCCACGGGGGAGGTCAATCTGAGTTACGTCACCCGTCACAACACTTTTCGAGCCGGGTCCAAGGCGAGTTAAAAACATCCGCATCTGCCCGCTGGTGGTATTCTGCGCCTCGTCCAAGATAACGAATGCGTTTGAGAGGGTGCGGCCGCGCATAAACGCCAACGGGGCTACTTCGATCGTCCCTTTCTCGACCAGTTCCTTGGCTCGATCCGCATCCACCATATCATGGAGCGCGTCATAGAGTGGGCGGAGGTAGGGGTTCACCTTCTCAACAAGGTCACCCGGCAGAAATCCCAACTTCTCCCCGGCTTCCACCGCAGGGCGTGTCAGGATGATTCTCTTGACCTCTTTGTTAAGAAGCGCTGACACCGCCATACTCATGGCTAGATATGTCTTCCCGGTTCCGGCAGGGCCGATTCCGAACACCAAGTCGTATGCTCTGATAGCGTCGAGATATTCTCGTTGACGAGGGGTCTTAGGCACAATTGCGTGCTTGCGACCCGCAATCTTGACCTGCTCTACAAAGAGCTCCTCAAGCCTAAATTTCTGGTTGCCTGCAAGCTGCTTGATTGCGCGCTCTACGTCCGCAGCTGAGAACCGCTCGCCACGCTCGATAAGGCGCTTCATCTGATAGAAGAGATCCGCCGCTAGCTCCACTTCGCTATCTTGGCCACTAAGGACGAGTGCGCCGTGAGTATGCGAGATCTTAATCTCGAGGGTTTGCTCAACAACCTTGAGGTGTTGATCCTGATCCCCTGCGAGTGAATGGAGCACCGCTGGTTCTGGGATCTGGATTGTAACCTCTTTCTCGGAGGCATTCGGATAGTCGCTTCTCTTGGTTGCTTTCACGTTTTACTTTTTTAAATTGAAAAAACAGGGAGTGCTGACAGGCGCATCGCTCAATGCCGACCGCGTTCGGGCCGACAAGAAAACTTTCGGTGAACGCAGACGAACACTCTGAGCGGTGAGCTTGCGGAGAAAATATGGAGCTTGGGGGGAAAAATCCACTACACTTTCTAGTGTACATGGTTCTGGCGTATCGGCCACCACATAAACCAATGGTTGGCGTGGTATCCCTAAGCCCCAACCGCTCCGCACATTCCACCATTCCTTATGCCCGGCTAACCCATTGATATTATGAGGCCTTTAGTGGTGGCCCGTCAGGGTAAGGCGATACAAAATGATGCTCAAATCCGAATACCGCAAAGGCCATTAGCCGGAAGTCAGTTAATCCGGGTGCGGTGACTGGGCAGCGCACACCAAGCAGATTTACATCCTACGGCGGTCACGAACCGATCTACATCGGGCCATGAGCTTGTGGCGTGTAAAGAGATACATAGCTGCGATATATTCGGTCCGGTATCAGAGGTGCAGTTGATCCTTTTCTCCTTAAGGCCTTAGGACAGCCCTCAAAGAACTGTGGAGCGATATCAGCCATGATAACAATTCGACCTTCTCAAAAGCGCGGCAGCACGGAGCTTGAATGGCTTAAGAGCAAGCATACCTTTTCATTTGGCGATTACTACGATCCCGACTTTCTTGGATTCCGCTCACTACGGGTCATCAATGAGGATATCGTTGCGCCAGGTAAAGGTTTTGGAATGCACTCGCATCGTGACATGGAGATTGTAACAGTGGTGCTGGGAGGTGCGCTGCAGCATGCTGATAGTCTTGGGACCGGTTCAGTCATACGGGCTGGCACTGTTCAACGGATGACGGCTGGCAGCGGGATTCGCCACAGTGAGTTTAATGCCTCTGCCTCTGAGCCGGTACATTTTCTACAGATATGGGTGGAGCCAGCGCGCCGAGGGCGTGAGCCGAGCTATCAGGAGGCTGTCTTTGAATTTCGTGGAGCCGTAGCAAGTGTTGCTGCGCCTGAGGGAGAGGAGGCCGCGGTGACTATAAATCAGGATGTGCGTATC
>JBILUF010000307.1:0-3601 GCA_044371155.1 Bdellovibrionota bacterium | reverse complement strand
CGAGGATGCCGGAGTAAATTGGGAGATTAACTCCCTGCCGGATGGTGCACACACTGGAGTCGCTGGCGATGCATTTGAGTTTCTTGAGAGCGCTCGGAAAGAGCATCGGCGCTGGGATCTGATAGTAGTAGATCCACCCTCATTTGCTCCTGCTGAGAAGCATGTGGAGAAGGCCACCGAGAGCTATATCAAGCTATTCTCGATGGCGCTTCAGGTGGCCGCACCGCAGGCCATCGTGGCACTGTCATCGTGCTCGAGCCATATTTCGCCGACGCAGTTTACCGATATCTGCCAAGCAGCCTGCTCGCGCGCTAGACGACGGGCCCGAGTGCTTGGGGTATACGGACAACCCGAGGATCACCCGTTTCCACTCGTGTGCTCAGAGCTTCAGTACTTAAAGTTCAATCTTTTAAGGATCGCTAACTAGGCATTCCAGTTCATGTATGCTCGTACGCATCGCATGAAGTGTGGTGAAAACTGCCCGGTGAAAACTGCCCAGTGAAAACTGCCCGGTGAAAACTGCCCGGTGAAAACTGAAGGATAGCAGAGCCAAAAGTTTAAAAAAACCTTGGGGTGCATGCAGGGAAACCTCAAGGGGAAACCTTGAAAGATTGCCGCTGCATTCATCCAAAAAATAACGGAAGGAGAAAGAGCAGTAGACAAGAGAAAGAGAGCAAAGGCTCTAGACTCAAGAAGGATGAGATCCTTAAAAAACTGCAAAGCTCCAGAAAGTAAGTCGTCGGTGCCTTTCGCGAGAGGTACCGATAAGCTCTCAGAGGAGGGGCGGATAAAAAGCCCAAACCCTAGAGTGACTGTTTTTGCTCTTTGTGCGGGCGATCTGGCCCAGAGCGTTCCGCCTCCAATTAAGGAGAGAGAAAAATAGCAACCTTAACCTTAAGGTCTGCTACCTTCACTTTTCACATCGAACTCTTCTACCCAAAGGCTCTCTCGAGCGCAGAATAATTTGTGTGCACCAACACGTGTGCTCAGTACATTTAATGCCTTAGGGCTATTTGGTCAAGGACGGAACGAAGGTTGACCGCGTATCCGAACCGATTTTCTAATCGGAGGTAGCAGACGGAGAGAGGATTTGGCGATAGGCTTTTGAGTTTACCTACTGCGGCTGCCCCACTCCGGCGAGCTTTGACTCCAGCAGGGTGCGCAGCGCTCGAGCCGTCTTTAGATGTGACTCCATGACTCGACGACGCCCTAGTAGCATCGAGATCGCCTGCAGCGCCTCCTCGCGAGACATCAGTGAGAAGGGCTCAAGTGGGCCGATCTCTTTGCAGGTACGAAGAAGGTTATCAACGTAGGTCAGAACATCTTCATCCTCGACGTCGAGGAAGGACTCCATCGACTCATGCAGGCGAATTGTCTCCACCTGGGCAGAGAGGCTCTCAGGGGCGGGAGAGGACGACTTGCGTTTAAAGCGAATGTGCATACGAAACCTCGCTAAAACCTGCATACTTATCTTTATGATGCCCCTTAGTTCGCTGATGGCCCACTTTTTTATCTCCCCTAGAATGTCCTTGTGCTGGTGGGTGGAAACGGGGATATTCAAGCCGCATTTGGCCGTTGGTCTGAGGTCGTGTTTAGGATTCAAAAGAGGAGAAAAAGCGATGAAAAACTATATACTTATTCCGTTATTTGCCGCGGTGTTTGCGGCCTGTTTTGCACCAAGCGCCAAGGCTGAGCAGTATTCAATAGATGCTGCACACACTACCGTAGGGTTTAAGGTGCGGCACATGGCGATCTCTACTGTTGCCGGGCAGTTTGGTGAGTTTGCCGGGACATTTTCCTATGACCCTGCCAATGTCGCCGCCTCCAAGGTGGAGGCAGTCGTGCAGGTGCCAAGCATCTCTACGCAGAATAAGAAGCGGGACGACCATTTGCGGGGAGCTGACTTTTTTGAGGTCGAGAAGTTTCCAGCGATAAAGTTTGTTAGCACGAAGATCACCGACCCAACCCCACAGTCCTTTAAGGTGCACGGGGATCTAACCATGCGAGGGGTGACCAAGCCGGTGGTGCTGGATGTGAGCCTAGGGGGAGCGGCTAAAGACCCCTGGGGCAATGAAAAGATCGCGTTTAGCGCGACTACCAAGATAAATCGGCGTGATTTTGGCCTTACCTGGAGCAAGGCGCTTGAGACCGGAGCGCTTGTTGTGGGGGATGAGGTGGCGATTAACCTTGAGGTGCAGGGCGCCAAGGTCAAGGCGGGCTAAAACTGATAGGTGTCTCCTGCGGGTCTCTGGAGGGGGCACCTTCGCTTGATCTGGGATAGTTCCGTGATCGGAAAGGCAAAACGACCTGCGGATGCAACGCCGCGATGCTGGTGGTGCGGCAATGACCCTCTGTACGTGCAGTATCATGATGCTGAGTGGGGGGTGCCGGTGCACGAAGATCAAAGGATTTTTGAATTTTTGGTGCTGGAGAGCTTCCAGGCAGGTCTTTCCTGGTTAACTATCCTGCGCAAGCGGGAGAACTTTCGGGCTGCCTTTGCCCAGTTTGACCCCGAGCGAGTTGCGCGCTTTGGCGATCAAGAGCGGGCGGTGTTGCTGCAAGATAAAGGAATCGTCAGAAACCGACTCAAGATTGAGGCGGCGATCAAAAATGCCCAAGCATTTTTGCAGGTGCAAGATAAGTTTGGCAGCTTCGATCGATATATCTGGGGGTTTACTAACTTTAAAACCATACGCGCCAAGGAGCCTCCCCGGCGCGAGACACTGCCAACCACCTCCCCTGAGGCCCACGCTCTCGCTAAAGATTTGAAGTCACGCGGGTTCTCCTTTCTAGGGCCCACCGTTGTGTACGCGCATATGCAGGCTACCGGGATGGTGGATGACCATGTGGAGGGGTGCTTTAAGTGCCGCCGGTAGGAGAGCTCCCTACGAGATATTACGGATTGCTGAACCGATTACCCTTTGAAATAATCTAAAGGTAAGACGAGTTTTATCACCCGCCGACTGTTTATCTGGCTTGAGCCATAGCTGACTAGGAGATCAGCCAAGCCTTTAACCAGACCCCCCGGGCGTGCGTGAGTGGAAAGCAAAAACAGATAGATACAAAACAAGGAGCTAGCACTCCTTTTTTTGTGCTTGGTCTTTTGGCGTTGTGTCCTTTGGGCACGTTTTTTCGCCCTCACCGCTCTCGGCCAGGTACCTCAGTGCTGCTTTGAACACAGCATATTTCATTAAATTTACGCGCAGTCTCTGAGAGAAAGAGCAGGGGCGGAGGAGGCGCTATGTTTTCCATGAGTACGGCCGCTTGCGAGAGATTCGTAAGCCGGCGCAACGAGTCCTTTAATAGCTTTGCTGTAGTCACATTCAAGCTTTGGAACTTGGTGCTGGAGCCCACCACTTGACTGCCAGATGAAATGAGTTAACAATGTTAACAAGATAATCGTAGTTAACTATGGGCTCAACTCCAAAGCCAGAAACCCCATCATCCCTGCGCCGTGAGCAGGAGCGCAGCGCTGTGCGTCAGAAGATCATGGATGCGGCTCGAGTACTCTTTGCAAGCGAGGGGTATGAGGCTGTTACGCTCCGGCGGGTTGCAGAGGCCATCTCTTACACAGCACCAGCGATCTACCGACACTTTCAGG
>JBILUF010000028.1:0-12046 GCA_044371155.1 Bdellovibrionota bacterium | reverse complement strand
AGATATCCCGCACGAAGGAGAGGAAGGATCTGGCGCTCATACCGGTCCGCGAAATCAGTGCAGTGAATTAAAGAGAATGTGGTGGACGTGAGAGAACGCTCCTCCTTCCCCTTCTTTGTTACCTTTTTGACTACACTCGAGGAGTTCCACTCGGTGAAAAACACCTTATAGTCCTCGAGTTCAAGCCAGCGGCGTAGGAGTGCTATCTGCGTCGATTTGCCAGATCCATCCAGCCCTTCAACTGCGATTAGGCGACCTGGGAGAGGGTCCTGTGGTAGCTCGGTAGATTTATATCCTTCATCCTTCGATGGGGAGGAGCTCTTCTTATTCCGCAACTGAGACTTTGACATGGTAGACATCCTCGAAAAAATCTTTTTTCTGCTCTAGGGCCCAACGCTCCAAAAGATGCTCTCCTTTGCCGTGCAGTTTTAAAGATAGCTCCCCCGATCTAAGCGTAGCATCGATCGATGAGACTGCCCCGGTGTGTCCTTTATCTAACGCCTCAGCTAGTCGCACAAGGGCGGCTAACTTCGATACAACCTCACGCTCATTCCGGTCTAACACGGAGATATCGGGATGGTCGGGTTTAGGCTCTCCCTTGCGATGATACCGGACAATTGCTGCGATAACGGCCTTTTCTCGCTCGGAGATCCCCACATAAGGAGTGGAGCGTAAAATATAGGCACCGTGCTTGTGGTGGTCGTTAATATTGATCGCATACCCAATGTCGTGGAGATAGCTCGCAATCTCAAGAAGGATGCGATGTTGCGGGGTAAGCTTATGTAGGTTCGCGGTGCGGTCAAAGAGCTCGGTCGCAAGAACTTGTACCTTAAGAGCATGATCCTCTTCGATGGCAAAGCGCCTCCCAAGCTCTTGAGAGAATGCTAGGACCTGTCGTCTATAACTCTCGTTTGATATCGGTTTGCCATCATCTAAGAGCTCAAGCATAACGCCGTCCTTGAGACTAATACGTGGCACCACGAGCCGTTCAACATCGGCATGCCGCAGCACAGCCTGGATAACAATTACCGCGGGGATGATTACGTCGGCTCGATCTTCGCGTAGGCCAAGCTTCTCTACCCGCTCTTTAAAGCTCATATCTTGGAGCTTTTCCGAGAGCTCATCTATCTCGGCGCGGGTTACAAAAGAGCAATCATCTTGTTTGAGGAGCGAGCGCTTGAGATCGGCAAGTGATTCGAGGTTGCCGCCCGTACCAACGCAGATTGAGACCTTTCTGGTGCCGAGCTCTTTTTTAAGCTGACGCCTTAGCCCCTGTGCGTAGTCGCGGACCAGACGTTGGAAGACCTTAGCACTTTTCTTTCGAGCATCCAGGATTTGCAGTAGGCGCACCGCCCCCATCTTGACACTATCTGAGAGGATTACATCTCCATCGTTGACAAGAGATATCTCAAGGCTTCCCCCGCCGATGTCGATGAGCAAACCCAGCTTGCGCCGCATCTCTACTTTTGAGAGCACTGCCCGTGCAATAAGCCGAGCCTCTTCGATTCCCTGAATGATCTCAAGGTTCATCCCGGCTCGCTCACGCACTCGGCGTACCACTAGGTCACGATTCGCGGCCTCGCGACATGCGCTGGTGGCAACGGCCCGGAGCTT
Source organism: Bdellovibrionota bacterium (assembly GCA_044371155.1). Lineage (GTDB taxonomy): Bacteria > Bdellovibrionota_C > UBA2361 > UBA2361 > UBA2361 > CAZTER01. Next base: position 10,432 of record JBILUF010000028.1, on the reverse strand, counting down.
GGACACGCCGTGGCGTTCCGTGATCTGTTTAAAATCCCGCAGCGTAGCCACGAGGCGCTCTAAACTCTGTTCAGAGATAGTGCCCGTTGTGAAGACATCTTGGCCCAGACGGAGCGGCTCACGAAAGCTTTCAACTATGGTGAGTTTGTGCTCCCCATCGAATGAGCCAATGGCGAGGCGGACGGCGTTAGAGCCAACGTCTATTGCGGCGACAGGTTCCATGCGGGAAATCTATCAAAGCCGCTAGCCCAAAAGCCAGTGGCAGCATAAAAAACATAAGTGCGTACCAAGCGGTCGAAATAGAGCCCGCCATGGGGACGTTTCCTTTATCCTAAGCTGTTTAACAAGGTAAAGAAGCGATTTTTTAAGCACGCTGTTGAGGACACTATGGATCTGTTGCTACTGCGACACGGAATAGCTGAGGAGCCGTCGGAATTCCGCGGTGATGATTCCGAGCGCCCGCTTACCCAGGAAGGTATCGAGAAGCTCGGACGCGCAGTTAAGGCGATGCGGCTTCTATTTGATGAGGAGCTCTGTATCCTTTCGAGCCCGTATGCGCGCACCAAGCATACGGCCGAGATCGTAGCGAGCGGGTTTCCAAAAGCGACCCTGACGACATGCTCGGAGCTTGCTTTGGGTGGATCGATGAAGCGGGTGTTAGAGGAGGTTTCTACTCTAGGCCAGGCGCCCCAGGTGATGTTGGTAGGGCATGAGCCGGAGCTGGTAGAGCTAGCGAATCTTCTCACCGGGGTTCGTGCCGAGGCCGTGCAGATGAAAAGGGGGGCGCTGATGTGCCTTCGTATGATACGCTTTATCCCCCAGCCGCGGGCAATTCTGCGCTGGCATCTAGCGCCAGGCCAGCTTGAGATGCTCTCCTCTAAGCTCCCTTAGGTATAACCCTCCACATCCATTGCGCTGCTGCGCGCAGAGTAGCGCCTATCCTCGCCAAGCGAGGGGGGACATCTGTGGCAGTAGTCGCTCTTACTCTTTCGGTGTGCCAAGAGTTGGAAGATAGATCGTAATGGCTGTGCCCACTTTGGATTCGGTTGTTATCTTCAGCGCTCCATTGTGCCGGCGTAAAATGCGGTCAGCCATAGTTAGATGCAAGCCATACCCTTCCCCTACCTTACCTGACTTAGTTGAGAAGAAAGGTTGAAAGAGCCGCTGTTGCTCGGCCGCACCCATCCCCTTGCCGTGGTCAATAATTGCAAGCTGGGCATATTCGCCGGCTGGAATGCCGAGATCGTTACCCTCCGGCAAGACTTCGGTGCTTAGCACAAGCAGTAATGTCCGATCAGTCTGGCCCACCATCGCTTCGATAGCGTTTGCACAGCAGCCGGTTACGACCTGCAGTATCAAAAACTCATTGGCCTCTACCGCTGGGTTACTATTCTGAATGACCTGAATATCGTCACGCGAGATCCCGGAATCAACAATGGTATCGGCCACCGATTCAACCAGCGCCACCATATCTATCCGATCTAATGTGAGCGGCCCAGGTCGGAGGAATCCGCGTATCTTAGTCGTGATGTCAGTCCCGCGCTGGATAGAGCTAAAGATAATGCGAAACTGCCGCTCGAACATCTTTTGACCCGGAAATTGACTCTCAAGGCGGGACTGCATGAGCTCAATGCATCCTTGAATCGAGGCAAGGACATTATTGAAGTCATGCCCCAGCTTGCCGGACAGCTGCCCAAGTGCTTCGAGGTACTCAGTGGGCACTGAGTCAAAATCTATCGGATATTTTTTGCTATCCGAGCCGTCCATGGAGAATCTCCTACACGGTTTGTCTGTGTGAGACGATAAACTTGGCCGCTTCTAAAAGATTCTCTACTGAGCGAAAGGGCTGTGCCTCGTACCTTCCGTCTTTACCCGCCGAGCCGGTCTGTACCAGGAGCGTTTTCACCCCTGCATTGATGCCGAACTGCAGATCCATCGTAGTATCGCCTACGATAAAGCTATGCTCAAGCTCAATCGGAAGCTCCTGACATGCTCGCTGAATCATTCCGGTGGCTGGCTTGCGGCAGCTGCACCCCTCAGCTTCAGAGTGTGGGCAGAAGTAGAACTTATCGAGCTTAACACCGGCTGCCGATAGTATTTTAAAGAACTTGCGGTTTATCGCGTAGAGATCTTCCCGGGTAAAATAGCCAAGCCCGATACCTGGCTGGTTAGTGGTAACCACCAGATGGAATCCTGCGCTTTGCAGTAGCTGTAGAGCCTCAATCACCCCTGGGATTAAGGTGAACTGGTCAGGTTGCGAAAGGTAATCGACATGCTCGTTGATGGTGCCGTCGCGATCAAGAAATACCGCTGGTCCTAGCTTCTTGGGAGCGGCAGGACCAGCCTCTACGAAAAGCCCGCCGTAACGCGAGGCGATGCGGGAGATGATATCAGAGGATGAGAACCCCTGTTCGAATTGCACCAGCTCTACCCGTCCACCGTAGGAGTCTACGATGCCAGCGGAGGAGAGCTTATCTTTACTGTAGTCACCCGCCTTAGCGTAAATATCTGGCTTTAGCGCCGATATATTTGCGTTGTTGTTCTTCTCGGAAAAGATAAAAACGTAGTCGATGCATTCCAGTCCTGCCACCAGAGCAGCCCGCTGTGCCTCCGGAACGATCGGTCGCTGTGGCCCCTTATTCTCACGCACGGAGGAGTCTGAGTTGACCCCAACTATCAAGATATCCCCAAGCTTTTTGGCTGCCTCAAGGTAGCGAAGATGCCCGATGTGAAGGAGGTCAAAGACCCCCGAGGTGTACACCACCCGCTTGCCCTCACTGCGCAGCCGCTCACGGGTTTGGACGAGGTCGCTTAGTAGGTGAATCTTTGATATCGCCACATGGCTCTCCGGTTGCGTTCAGTGTTTACAGTAGATTAAATGAACGCTCAGCAATAGAGTGGAAAAAGAGCGGTAAAATGTAAACTTCGTATGGAAACCTGACGAACATCTCTCTGCGCGGGGTCTCCCCGGGGCGCATAAAGTTAGCCGGCTCAGCGTGGATCGTGTATAGCGTCCCCTATACAGGTTCGTAATACCCTTCGGAGACCTCGTCGCGCCCTTCTCTGCGTTGTCTTTCGTGTCTCTATTCGCCGTGCCCTTTTTCACTGCGCCCTTTTTCACTGTGCCCTTTTTCGCTGTGCCCTTTTTCACTGCGCCCTTTTTCGCTGTGCGTCCTCCAAAGACAACCTCTTTTATTCAAAGTAGCTCACCAAGGTAGAAGGGTTTATATCGAACCCTGGCTGTATAATACTACCTCTATGGCAAGTTCGCTCCATGACAGAACTGAGGCAGTTTCAAAAGCTCTAGAGCATCTTGAAGCGCAGTTGGTTGGCACCCTCTTGAGTCCAAAGGCAGCAACGCAGTTTGCTCAAGGAGCGATTGCGGCCGCTGAACTTACGCCGGTAGCGGAGAGGATTAAGGCGCTTTCTCATGCCTATGTCTCTGAGCACTCCGGGCAGCTACCAGCGGTGACTGATCGAGAAGCAGCAAAGGCGTATGCCTTGTATTTTTTGCCGATCAATTTTGCAAAGGTGTTATATCTCCTAGATGAACTGCCAGCGGATTTTAAGACAAGGCCCCTTGAGGTGCTCGACTTTGGTTGTGGCCCCGGCACTGCCTCGCTTGCTGTGCAGAGCTGGCATCGTGGGGCGGTATCGCTAACACTGGTGGATCACGCCTCCGCGATGCTTGATGTCGCGCGCTCGATACTTGCTCCGCAGGGAGCTGCCGCTCGTTTTCTGGGGGTAGAACAGTTTAGGGATGATACAAAAAGGTACGATCTGATTGTTCTGGCGAATGTCCTCACCGAGTTAGCCTCTGAGCAGTGCGCAACTCTTCTTGATGAGCTGTTGCAAAAGCTCACTCCCAACGGAGTGGTGCTGATTCTGGAGCCCGCTTTACAAGGGATCACAAGACGGATGCAGGCACTCCGCGATACAGCACTGGACAGGCACCAAGAGCTTACCCCACTTTTCCCATGTACCAGACGGGATCCATGCCCAATGCTGGTAGCTGATACCCAGAGCTGGTGTCACGGGACATTACGCTGGCAGGCTCCGCGGCTGGTGATGCAGCTCGATGCGCTGACTGGATTTAATAAGCACCGGGTCAAATTCTGTGCATTCATATTCCAGCGTGATGGGCTATTGCGGCAGGGGCTACGCATTCTGGAGCCAGCCCAGCGCAAGAAGTTTGGAGTAGAGCTCTCGGTGTGTGGCGCTGATTGCTACGGAAGGAAGGTTGTTGCCAAACGTGGCGTGACCATGGAGCTCCTAACGCAGCTTAGGCGAGCAGATCAATTTGAGGTGCTGCCACTGACAAAAGAGATCTTTGAAAGGGCCTGAAGCCGCTCATGCAGCGTCGGATGAGAGTAATGAAACGCACTATACCAAGGATGGGGGGTGAGGTTTGACAAACTCCTTTTGGAGAGCGCAAGCAAGGCCGTAGTCATCGAACTTGACTCCCCCATAGCCCGCGCCGCGAACGCATCAGCCTGATATTCATGAGAGCGGGAGAGCAAGGACATGAGAGGTGAGATAAAGAACATCAAAGGGGATGCAGCAAAAGTTACTAGAATGAGCGCGGCGTGATGTGACGGACGCTCAAATCCGAAGGCCTCAAACAGAGAGAGTGAGTTAAGCATCAGATCGAGCGCTAGAAAGCCCAACCCCATCAGTAGCAGGGAGCAAAAAAGCATCCGCTGAATATGCCGTAGCTTTGCGTGACCGATCTCGTGAGCGAGGACGGCAACGGTTTGAGGTGCCGAGAGGGATTCAAGCAAGGTATCAAATAGCACGATCCGACGATGTTTCCCGAATCCGGTAAAGTAGGCGTTGGCATGATTGGAGCGCTTGCTGCCGTCCATCACAAAGATTCCACTGGTGTGAAATCCGACACCGTTTGCCAGTGAATAAAGGGCCTCCCGCAGCGTGCCGTCAGCAAGTGGGGTAAAGGTGTTAAATAGTGGCGCGATAAATACGGGAAATATGTAAAACAAAGCCAGCTGAAACGCCCCTACAAAAGCAAATGCATATAGCCACCACCAGGCCCCGGCCGACTCCATAAACCAGAGAAGCCCCAAAAGAAGTGGTGTGATGAGGAGGATATTGAGAATACTCCCTTTAGCTAAATCGGTGAGCAACTGTCGCGGGGTAGTACGATTAAAACCGTAACGATTTTCAATATAGAAGGTGCCGTAGAGTCTAAAGGGCAGGCTGAGCATCCCAAAAATAAGGCTAACAAGCAGGAAGCAGAGAAGGCCATGCATCTTCGTCGGTAGTTCCCAGGCGGCAAGCGTGGTGTCGATTACGCCGAAAAATCCAGTGATTGCTGCCAACGCTACTAGCACGCCCGACGCAGCGCCTTCGGCCATGGAGAGCCGCATCTTATCGATAGTATATGCTACGGAGCGAGCATAGGTTGCGTCGTCATAAGCCGTCGCAAAATAGGAGGGCACTGATTTGCTATGCGCTCTCACTGAGCGCAGATTTAATAAGTCCAGCATTATTGAGATGGCGGTGTGTAGAACCACTATGCTGAGGTAGGTAAAAAGAATTGCTATCGGAGTCATAGTTGCACTATTACTCCGAAAGTAGTGGGGGAGCCAGCAAGCAGAGAGGGTCGGGATTAGCCTCTAAACCGGAGGAATTAAGTTTGAATGAATGAGCGGCCATAGCTACTGCTGTGCCGCTACCGGTTTAAAGATGCCACTATCCCTATCAGTATAAAGCCCCACCCATGAGGGATCACTTTTGATCACCTGGTACAGGGGTGATGAGGTTTCAAGCAGGAGGAGATCGAAGCGATGCTTTATGAGCACCTCGCTCCAGCGCGGCCCTAGCCGTGCGAGTGCAAGAAAGTCCTCATACATCTCCTGTCCATTCATCTCGTTACGGTCATCGATCCAGGCCCGCTGTGATGGCCAAAGCGACCAGGTAATAAAGCCACCCCAGTCGGGGGTGTGAAAAATCTTACTGTTCGGTGGCTGCTGCTTGAGTATCGCAACTGCTTGCGGGGTAAGTCTGTGCTGAATATCGAGCTGCTCTCGTGACCACCCTGGAATCTGATTCCAAATGGTCACGAATAAAATCAGTACTCCACCTAGTGATGTCGTTAGGAGGCCCAGCGGAATTGCATCCCGCTGAGCGGGCTGAATAAAGGCCTGTATTGGGCGGAGACGTTTCCAACGACTAAGTAGGTTGAGGTACCCCTGTAAGGCCAGTGCTGTGGGGGCGATGGCGGTAAATGCTAGAAATGGAAAGTATCGACCGGCACGAAGGGCTAGGATGATGAAAATCGCAAAGGCTACCCGTTCAAAGCGCCCCATCGATGCGCCAGTAGTCGGCGCTGTCAGTATTAGCAGGAAGACCGCCAGAAGCGGGGCAAATAGTGAATCGTGGAAGTCAGGACTTAGCCACTCGGTGTTGAGGTTCATAAAAAAGTCACTGCCCACAAGCCCTGCGGCTGAAAGATGCAGCCCAAAGCCGTAGGGATTACATACGGTAGCGGCTAAACAGGAAATAAATACGACTGCTACACTCATCCGCGCCCGCACTTCCAGAGCAGAAAGGCCGACAAGCAGAAGTCCCAAGGGGAATGCTGGATGCATATTGGCCCACAATAGGAAGATGCCAGGAAGTAGAAAGAGGTCACTACGCGTGTAGCATCCCCGCCTTGCTGCGGCATGGGCCCTAAGATAAGTGAAAGCAAAGAACAGGAAGGAGAACATCACCGGACGAAGATACCACTGCACTCTGCCCAGCCCCATGCAGAGTAAGATCCCGATCGCAAGAGCGGGTGCTGAGACGCCGTGCACCGAGGCCCATCGCGGCGCAAGCACTACGTAGGGAATGATTAGGATTGGAAGCATTACGGCGAGGATGAGTGGAAAGCCGCCGAGTTGGTGCAAACACCAAAGTACGAGATCCGAGAGCCATTGGTTTGAAATCCAAGCACGTGCCGGCTCCCCCCACAAGAATGGGTCGACTGTGGGGATAGCCTGGTTGTTGAGGATCCACTCCCCGGTTTTAAGGTGCCACCCTACCCCCGGATCGGTGAGAAATGCTGAAGGATTAACAACGAGGGCAATCAACGCCACCACCCCGATAAGGTCGGCCAGTGCAAGGGAACGAAGAGGGGTGGCAGGAGCGCTCATGGCTGCCAAGGGTACAATGAAAAAGCCTTGAGGGGTATCTGGGTCGTGTAGTTACCTGCCGCTTGCGCAGAGGATGAGGCTTAAGAACAAAGGTGCAGTGACGCCTCGGCACTGCTATCAAGGTATCAAGGTATCCGCAGTGGCCCATCGAACGACCCATATGCAGCGGATTCGGCCGGTTGAGAGGGGTTTTCTCGCACAGCCTGCCTCATTATCCAGGTAAAACGGCCCTTTTTGAATTTCGTCTACTCTTAAGGTAATCTGCAGGATACCTAACCAGCAGATAAAACAAGGTCACTCATGAGCGCAGCACCTAAGAAGATTCGTAAAGCCGTCATTCCCGCAGCCGGATTGGGCACTCGTTTTTTGCCCGCAACGAAGTCGGTTCCAAAGGAGCTACTGCCGATCGTCGATATGCCGACTATCCAGCTTATCGTTCAAGAGGTAGTTGATGCTGGAATCGATACTGTTATCTTGGTGACGGCAAAGGGAAAATCAAAGATCGTCGATCATTTTGATGTTTACCCGGAGCTAGAGGAGAAGTTAGAGCGCGAGGGCAAGATTGATCTGGCTGACCGGCTGCGCAAGACCTGCAATATGGTGCGTATGGTAGCAGTGCGTCAGGGTGAGCCGCGTGGCCTTGGGCATGCTGTGCTGTGTGCAAAGGAGTTGATCGGCGATGAGCCTTTTGTCGTACTGCTAGGAGATGATCTTGTTGATAGCGAGGTGCCATGCACCCGCCAGATGATGGATGTGTATGAAAAGCATCAACGGTCGGTGGTCGCCTTGATGGAGGTAGAGCCGGTGGATGTGCCAAAGTTTGGTATCTGTGGTGGCAAAGAGATCGAGAAAGGGGTCTTTAACCTTGATAAGATGGTGGAGAAGCCTAAGTTGTCGGACGCGCCTTCGCGAATGGCGATAGTAGGGCGATACATTCTCACCCCAGAAATTTTCCATGAGTTAGAGGCTACTCCACCCGGCAAGGGCGGGGAGATTCAGCTTACTGACGCGATGTCGCGCCTGATGCAGAAGCAAGGGTTTCTTGGATATACCTTCTCGGGCAAGCGCTACGATGCAGGGGATAAATTCGGATTTTTGCAGGCGAATATCGCCTATGCACTTAAGAACCCTGATATTCGCCCGCGTTTGATGGAGTATATGCGGGCAGTGGTAAACGGAGAGGTGTAATACCGATGTCTGCGGGTAGGCCAAATCCTAGCTACACGAAGGTGCGGCAGTGGTGTGAGGCGTATGGCCGCTCAGATGTTCCTGACAATCGTGCTTGTCGGGATTTTATTGATTGCGAGAGCGGAGAACAGGTGCGTTCTCTACAAGCAGAACTACTTGCAATGGCAGAGGGGCGGTACGACGACACTATTCTCGACCAGCTTGTAGGTGTGCGTCGCAAAGTTAAACATGGAACATATCAGGCCTGGGCTAGGTTGATGCTGCAGTGGCTTGCAGCCAAAAATGCCTGATCACTACCCAGATTCTTTCGCTACTTTGCAGCAGCGTGGGGTTTCTTATGGATGAATGTGCGATGCGCTTTTGATACAAGCTCAAAGGCATCCTCTGGTGTATCAACGATATGCAGGCAGTCGAAATCCTTTAGACTCATTAACCCACGTTGGTTCGGTATCTGCTTCATCCAGTCAATTATTCCGGTCCAGTATTCCCTATCGAGGAGGATTATCGGACGGGGCTCCATGTGCTTTACCTGGATGAGCTGCCACGCAAAAAAGAGCTCAAGTAAGGTGCCAATTCCTCCTGGGGTACAAACGATGCAGTTTGAAAGCCGCATGAAATCGTCAAGGCGGGATGAGAATCGTTGGTGATGACGCTTCACATCCAGATGGCTATTGGGAACTGGCTCGAACTCAAGTTGGATTGAGATTCCAAAGGAGAGAGTCTTAGTCTGCTTCTCCTGCTGACCAAGCTTTGCTCCTTTGTTGGCAGCCTCCATCAGTCCGGGGCCACCACCAGTGAGGATATCTATCCCCTCCCATGCGAGCAGTCGCGCAAGGGTGAACACCTCGTTGTATGCCTTAGTGTCGGGCTTGATTCGGGCACTACCGAAAATGCAGCATCGAAAAAACCGGTCGCGCTCAAGATCTCTAAGCTCTTGTTCAATAAAAATGACCCGTTGGTAGAGCGACTGCAGCCGCTCATCAAGGTGTTTGCGGCGCTCTCCACGCGACAGCTTTGCTAGTGGTGAAGCTATGGTTGATGGCTTTTTCGTTGCGGTGTCTTTGTTCGCTGGCTTCGCTACCCGTGCAACAGCTTTGGATGGGCGTCGCTTGGGGGCTTTATTGGCACGTTGCTTCATCTTACGGAAAACCTCGATTGAATTGATGACTTAGAATGCTTGTGTCGGCTTGCTGCCGCAAGAGAGATGAAAAGTTAGCCTTGAACTGACAGATCACCACCTGGTTCACAATCTCCTTCCTCTATTCTCTTTAGATGATGGCACGGGCTCCTAAGGATCTGAAGCCCGAATAATTTAAAATATTGAATTTACTTGGCTTTTGTGAGCTGCCGATGGCTTGGCTCGTTGCGATTAAGCTCTGCCAGTGGTGATTCGTGAGAGCTTACCAGCTGCTCCTCTAGTAGAGAGGTCCAGGTCTCCCATCCGGCTAGCTCCTGCCGCTCCTGAATCATCTCTAGCATCGTGTGCGGCTGATCCCCTGGATGGGCATCGCACAGAGTCTGCAGGGAGCTCTCAACGAACCGGATCGCTTTTAAAAGATCGGTAAAATGCTCAGGCATGAGCGGGGGCACGGCCCGTTTGGTCGTGCGTTGCTGGGCACGCTCGATCGCTTTTCTAAGCTCCGATGCAGCCTGTTCAAGCTCACTTAACTCAAGTTGTCGAAGCGGCGTACTAAGAAGCCGGGGGTTATGATGCGGTTGGAAGAAGCGGTAGATATGCATCGAACTACTACCCCCCTTTTTTTGATGGGATGGCCGCGCCAACAAAGGGCACTCCTGTGGGTGGTATAAGGGGTAATGCCGGTTTGCACAAGGTGCAAACCAGTCGCGAATTGGCGCTGTGCCATTCGGCAAACCCCGTATGTCTTCCTGACTCCCAAAGCTGGATAAACCCAGCCTCATTCATTTTTTTTGGCAAAAAATGAATGAGAATAGCAGGGCTAGTGAGCTCTTGGCGTAGCCAAGGCGAGCAGCAGGAGACAAATAAACCCTAAGCGCCGAGTAGGTGAGATTTTAGAGTCATTAGCGAGCTGAGCTCTGTTTTGTAGCGCTTGATGTTTTTGAAGAGGTGT
>JBILUF010000408.1:0-3640 GCA_044371155.1 Bdellovibrionota bacterium | reverse complement strand
CGGTGAAGTGGCAATGCGAGCCGACACTCTGAGGTCGTGCCTCGAGTATACGGCGGACCGCGTTCACCTCGGCCTGGAGCTGCTCGACCAGGCGAGCCAATCCGAGGAGGATGAAGACGATGAGTAGCGTGCTGATCCTGTGCGTGGGCATGGTCTACGCGGTGGTAGCGTTTGACCAGTGGAGCAAAGGCGACGGCGGCATGGCGATCGCGTGGTTGGGCTACGCGCTCGCGAACGTGGGCCTAGCAATGAGCGCGAGGTGATCGTGCGTGAACGAAAAAACCCCGCGGGCCGATTACAGCGGCCCACGGGGTTGAGGTGGCAACGTGCCTTGATCATAACACGGTGCCGATGGACGGCAAAGCGACCCCCGGCGGGCAGGCGGCGGACCGATAAACCGCGCGGCCGACCCCGCCGGGGGTCGCCCAAACCTCGGATACAATGAGCGACGCCCTCGGGGGTCGCCGCCGTGTTCGACGAGGACGACGACGACGACCTGGACGGCACTATCGTCGAGTTCTTGTAGCCCCCCTCGCGGGTGGTGAAGTTTGGTACACTGTAGTCGCCCGCTTGGAGCGACACGGTGCCGACGAACGACGACGTCATTGATGCGGTGGCTGCGAACCTCGCGCAGCCGCGTCGTGCGCGTACCGACGCCGGCGAGGTAGAGCAGCACGAGCTCGACCGCCAGGTCGAGGCCGCGCGGTTCGTGATGCAGGCCCGCGCGACGACGAACCCGCTGTCGTGCCTCCGAATGGCCCGCATCGAGTCCCCGGGGGCCATGGGCTAATGGGCCTGCTCTCTCGCATCCTGGGTCCGTCCAGGTCTGGCACCGCCAGGCGCGAAGTCTCCGCGCGCTACGATGCCGCGCAGACGTCGGAATTGAACCGCAGGCACTGGCAGGCGGCCGACACCCTCTCGGCGGACTCGGCCCTGACGCCGGCGGTGCGGCAGCGTCTTCGCTCGCGAGCCAGGTACGAGGCCGCGAACAACGGCTACCTCGCCGGCATGACGAACACGAGGGCCACCGACCTCGTCGGCACCGGCCCCCGGCTCCTGCTCGACTGCGGACCCGACGCCGACCAAGAGCTCGTGAGCATCGTCGAGGACAACGTCTACGAATGGGGGCAGGCAACCGCGCTCGCCGCCAAGCTGCGGACGATGAGTATCGCGAAGGCAATCGACGGCGAGTCGTTCGCGATCGTGACGAACAACTCGGCCCTCCGCGGGGTGCAGCTCGACCTCCGGCTCGTCGAGGCTGAAATGGTCGCCGACCCGGTCGTGCGAATCGACCTAGCCGGCGCGGTGGACGGAATCCGCTACGACGCCGACGGCAACCCAGCGCAGTACTACCTGCTCGACCACCACCCGGGATCGACGAACCTCGGCGCGACGATGGCGGGCCGCTGGATCGACGCCCTGTCCGTCCTGCACTGGTACCACGCGACCCGGGCGGGTCAGTCTCGCGGAGTCGGGGAGGTCGTGCCGGCCCTCGAGCTGTTCGCCATGCTGCGGCGATATCAATACGCGGTCGTCACGGCGGCCGAAACCGCCGCCGCGTTCGCCGCCGTGCTCAAGACCACCCTTCCGCCGGAGGCCGTCGCTGCGCCGTCGATCGATGCGTGGGAAACCATGCCGATCACTCGCGGCATGATGACGATCGCGCCGGAAAACTGGGAACCGTATCAGCTCAAGGCCGAGCAGCCGACGGAGTCGTTTTCGGCGTTTGAGCGTCGCATCCTCATGCAGATCGCTCGCGCGATCAACCTGCCGTACATCGTCGCCACGATGGACGCATCGGGTGCGAACTACTCGACGATGCGCGGCGACTACCTCGTCTACCGCAAGCACCTGGCCGCCGAGCGTGCCGAGCTCGAGCGCGTGGTGCTCGACCCGGTGCTCTCAAGGTGGCTCGACGAGGCAGCGCTGATCGACGGGCAAATACCCGACGGCCTCCCTCCTCGCGACCAGTGGTCGTGGCGGTGGGCCTGGGACGGCCACGAACACGTAGATCCGGTCAAGGAGGCGACTGCCGAGCAGATTTCCCTCCAGGCCCATACGACGAGCCTGTCCGAGGTGTGCGCTCGCCGCGGACGCGATTGGAGGCAGGTGCTTCGGCAGCGGGCCGCGGAGCAGGCTTTCGCGGCCGAGCTCGGCATCGACCTGCAGCCTGCGCCGCCGCAGCCGTCACCGCAGGAGGCCGACACCAATGCATGACCTTCGGCTCGCCTCCGAGGCGACGATCACCTGCCCGCCGATTTCCGCCGACGGCGAGTCCGCCAGCCGGCCGACGTTTCGCCTGGTCGGCTACACCGGCGCCGCGATTCGCCAGGCGTGGTCGCGCAATCCCCTCGTGGTCGATCTGGCCGGCCTGCAGGACGCCGGCCCCGTCGCCGTCATGCTCGGCCACGAGTACGACGTCGATCATGCCGTCGGCCAGGCTTCCAGCGTCACGAACACAGGCACCGAGCTCATCGTCGAAGGCGAGGTCATCGGCGGCTCGCCCGAAGTGCAGAAGGTGCTCGACCTCGCGCGTGCCGGCTGGCAGTTCCAAGCGAGCATCGGAGCGAACGTCGGCCGCATCGAAAACATCGCGGCCGGCGAGCAAGTGACGGTAAACGGCCGCGAGTTTTCTGGCCCGATCTCTGTCGTGCGAGCCAGCTCGCTGCGTGAGGTGTCGATCGTCCTGTTTGGAGCGGACCCACATACGTCCGCCGCTATCGCCGCGGAGGCGAATACGGAGTGTGAACCCATGGCGCAAGCCCATGACAAGCCCGAGGACGTCGTCGCCTCGGAAGCCACGGCGACGGGCGCCGTGGGCGTGATCCCCGTCACCGCCGGCAGCGACGGCGCGTCGCTGATCGACGCCGACACGGTCGCGGCCAAGGTGCTCGAGAAGATCCGCGGCGACATCCTCGCGAACATTCGCGCGGAGCGGCCCGCCGCGCCGGCGATCCATGTGGCGGCGCCCGCGGCCACCGACGAGCGGACGGTCACGGCGTCGCTCTGCCTCGCCGCCGGCCTGCAGGACGTCGAGCGGCACTTCGACGAGCGGACCTTGGAGGCCGCGAGCAAGCGTCGCCACGGGTCGGTCGCCGAGGTCATCGTGCAGGCCGCGCGTGCCAACGGGTACGACGGCGAGGGCTACCGGCTCAACAGCTCGAACCTGCGTCAGGTGCTGAAGGCGGCGTTCGCTACCCACGCGATCGCGAACGTGCTGTCGGCGACCTACAACAAGTTCCTGCTCCAGGGGTTCAGCGCCGTCGAGTCGGTGTGGGACCGCATCTCGCTGATCCGGTCCGTCTCGGACTTCAAGCTCGTGACCGGCATCCGCGTCAACGGCGGCTTCGAGTTCGAGGAGGTCGGCAACGGCGGAACGCTCAAATCCGCCGACGCCAGCGACGAGACGAGGAGCTTCGGCGCGAAGACATACGGCCGACTCTCGAGCATCACGAGGACCGACCTGATCAACGATGACCTGGGCGCGCTCTCGGTCGTGCCGGCCCGCCTGGGCCGCGGCGCCGCGACGAAGCTCAACAAGGTTTTCTGGAGCGAGTTCGAGTCGTCGAACGCGAGCTACTTCGCCAAGAAGACCGCCGCCGCCGGCAACGCGCTGTCGCTCGACTCGCTCGAGGCGGCG
>JBILUF010000306.1:0-3652 GCA_044371155.1 Bdellovibrionota bacterium | reverse complement strand
GCGAGGTGTCAGCACCAAGCTAGTCGAGTTCCAGGATCCAAAGGCCGCAGGTGGGGATACCCTGCGACAGGAGGTGCTGATCAAAACGGCCCTTAAGGATACTGAGATTAAGAAAATTACCAAGGCGATTAAGGATCTTCCGTTTAAGGTCTCGGCGCAGATTCAAGGTGAGCAGGTGCGAATTTCGGGGAAGAAACGTGATGATCTGCAGAGCGCGATCGCCCATCTGCGCACTACCATGCAGGATTTAGAGCTGCAATTTATTAACTTTCGAGAGTAAATTGCGAGCTGAACCCGATGCGATCACGACTTTTAATGGGGATCGGAGTTGCAGTTCTACTTGCTTTTGCTGCAGTTGCGCTAAGTAGGTATTCCTATCTCTGGCGAGCGACTACTCCACCGCTGGGCGGAGCGATGCGTGAGGTGAGAACACCCAGGTTTGACGATGAGCTACCTATTGTGTCGCTGGCGGCTGCCATCGAGCAGCAGGCCGCATCTCTTGCCAATAGCTCGGGGGATATTCAGTTGAAATTTGGCCCTCGCTCTATTTCCCGAGTGGCTTATCAGCAAGCCCTGGCGCTGCTCGCCGAAAGAATTCGCTCAGCCTCCGACCCTGCCGAGGTGCTCTCGTATGTACGAGCGAATTTTACTTTCTTCGAGGTGTATGGCGCGCCACGTTGGGGGGAGGTGTTTGTGACCGGCTATTTTGAGCCAGTGCTCAGTGGGTCACGAGTGGCAACCCCTGAGTTCCCGCAGCCGCTCTATGCAGCGCCACCTGACCTTCTAAAGCTTGATTTTGCTGCCTTTGCTGAGCGCTTCAAAGATGAGCCGGAGCGCCGTGCTAGGGTCGAGGGTGGTCGGGTCGTGCCGTATTACTCCCGTGCGCAGATTGATTCAGAGCGCGCCCTGGCGGGTCAAGGCCTTGAGCTCTGTTGGGTCAATCCGATTGATGCGTTCTTTTTGCAGGTGCAAGGCTCCGGGGTCGTGCAGTTTGCTGATGGTAGCGAGATGGTCCTCGGCTTTGCCGAAAAGAACGGACATCGTTATGAGGCTATCGGTCGGACGCTGCGTGAAGCGATGGCCCCTACTAAGCCCACCTATCCTAATTTGGTGCAGTACCTGCGTGAGTTGCCGAGAGCAGAGCAGCAAGAGATCTTTAATCGTAACCCAAGCTATGTATTTTTCCGTAAGTCCGACAAAAATGCTGTGACTGCAATCGGTGTTCCAGCCACTGCGGGACGCACGATCGCAACTGATCATGCGTTCTTTCCCCCTGGGGCGCTGGGATTTCTGGATTTCTCAGCAACGCATCTCCCTGGAGAGACGAGGTTGCCCTCTCGTTTGGTTCTAAATCAGGATGTGGGAGGTGCGATTAAGGGACCAGGTCGGGTGGACCTATTTTTTGGACGGGGAGAGGAGGCTGGTCTTGCGGCAGGCATCGTACAAAATCGAGGGCGGCTTTTGTTCCTTCTGCCACGAACTGATCCCAAGTAGGTTTGATTTCTGCTAAATCGCCGAGGCGAGGAACGCGCAGGAGTAAAGCTGAAAGTAACCCCAAGAATCTGACCAGATCGGATATTGGCCGTAAGATCAGATCATAGCTAATGCAGCTCAGTGCCTTCGAGAGACAATGTAGTTCCGTTAACCCTTGCTACTCGAAAGAGCCCGCTTGGCCCTTTCTGCAATTATCTTTCTAACCCGCGCACTCCCGCCCCGATATGCAAGACTTTTTGTTGGGGGTGCCTCCTTTGTCTCCCAGATGAAGCTTCCTATCATCATGCGGTAGAAAAGCTCCGGATTCTTCTCTAGACAGGCTCGGAGCGCCCGCTTAAGGCTCTCCATTTCATTGTTATCGATGGCAAGGTCGGTTGAGGCATGTAACGCCGCGGATATAAGATCAAGCTGGCCCTTGGCCGCCCGTAGCGCATCAGCGATCTCAGCCTTCTGTGCACTCTCAATCCTCTGTGCTTTGAGCTTTGCCGCCAACTGAAATACATTGCTGACTCCCTCAGCAGAGAAGGGGCTGAATAGAAAGCCATTCACCCCCGCGAGCATGCCTAAAGCAAGGGTGTCCTCGTTTTGATCCCCCTCTTCGACCAGTAGGACGAAGGCGCAGTCCTGTCCACCAAAGGTCTTCCGCCCGCTGTCAATAAAAGCCTTGAGCTCCTCCTCGGGAAATATCGGAGCTAGCACCACAGCGGTATATTCTCCGTTAAAAAGCTCGCGGTGAGCCGAGTCGAGACTATCCATCACTTCTACTTTGGTCTCGCGTCGGAAGGAGCGCAGTGCATCCATTAGTCGCTGCGCGCGGCCCAAATCGGAGTCGACTGTGACGACACTCGGAATATCAGAAAAGAAATGCTCCACAGCTTGCCGCCCCTAACTCACCGTACCCAATTCCGTGCCCTCTCGAGGGGCCCTATAACTTGGCATAGTCACCAGATGCCTCAAGCTCCTCGAAGATAGCAGCCTCTTCATCAGCAGTGTTAAAGACAATACCGAGCCTAATTTGTAACTCCTTTGAGAGATCCTCCTGTCGCTTTGCAATCCACTGAAACGATGAGCCTTTGGCCAACACCGTGCTGGCGAGTTTACGGAGCTCCTCAAGTCTTTCCGGCGCGATGGAGTAATCGCTGCCCCTGGGGATAAAGTCGGGAGCGGGCTGCAGTCCATGCAAGGTCTCGGTCCAAGCCAAGGCAGACTGCCAGCAGCGGGTCTCCTCGTCTAAGCAGTTAAACCACTCCTCTGAGCTTTGGTTGTCCTTGCGCGCTAGTCCCAGTCCAAGACCCAACCCGGCACTTAGCCCAAACCCCATACTTTGGACAAAGATCGATGCGATCTGTAGGTGGTTACATCCAAAGAGTTCATTCTCAATGTCGACATCAAAGATGCGACCCTCAGCCTTCATTTGGCGACGGTAGAGTTTGAACGTTTTAAGGTCATGGACCGACAAGAATCCGTAGGCGAGACATCTAACGCCACCCAAAAGCATACCGGTGCCGGGGCCGAGAGATTCAATATACGAGCCTACTAATGAACCTAGCTCCATATGGATCTGCATCAAGGACGACAGCCGAGCCCACTCCTCTGCATCGCAGCGACGCTGCAGTTTCTTGCTCAGGTAGATGAGTCCTAAAATGGAGGCTGATTCCCCGGGGTCGAAGATATCAAAAAGGGTCGTGAGGGTTAGCTTGTCGAGCTCTTCGAGTCGCTCCTCAAACATACTCTCGGCGGCGAAATAAAAGACCGATTTCAATGTGGGGCTTCGCTTAAGAAGCGGTATCATGGTGTTTCGAGCAAGCGTTTTTAGCTCAAAGATATTTGGCCGCTCAATACGGGACTCGGCATATTTGATGGTACGGATACTGGAGGAGAAGTTTGAGTCAACGCATCCCACCAAAGAGGCGATCTTGTAGGCTTTCTCCCACGCTGCACGTTTGACAGGATCCTCATCGGGAATGATAAACTCCCAACGTGGCGGACATATGGTCGGCTTGGTTCCTTTCATGACCCCTTTCTCTGAGGAATTCTCGGCCGGCTGTGCCGGATTCTTTAGCGCTAACGCCGCAACTACTTCCTCAAGAACCGGCAGTTCCCTCCCGAGCCTTCTAACCCCCTGTATCGGTTTAGGTATTTTGCGCGATATGAATCA
>JBILUF010000305.1:0-3661 GCA_044371155.1 Bdellovibrionota bacterium | reverse complement strand
ATCAGCGCGAGTTAGAAAACGGCATCAAACGGTTGAGGATTTACCTCTTAGTGGTCTTTGTCGTGCAAAAAATCCCAGCACTCCACTAGCACAGCACGAGAGAACCTCTCCGACAGCAAGAATATCAATCGACACCCTCCGTCTCGGTAGATGGCGCTCCTAAATCAGTGGGCAAAATCTCACTCTGCGCCGCTTGCTCACCAAGAGTATCAATTCCAAAAAATGCGGCGCGATAATCGCGATAGTCATGGGGTGCTACAACGCGATACCTGCAGAATTTGTCGGAATCCACAAAGGAAAATGGTAGCTCAACTCTACCAATATCAGCTGCCACACCAGTGCGAGCGGTGTAGAGATTTTTCCATACCCCTTTTTTGCCAGTGCATGGGCGATACTGCAGCACCACCGGGATATCCCCTCGCAAGAGCCCATTTCCCTTCAACTCCACTGACAAGGTACAGCGGGTCTCGGCCGGCACCTCGGCTATCTGGCGTACGACTTCACCATTCGAGAATGCCGCAGCGCAGCGACCAATCATCTGCACCTGCAGGGTAAAGTTGGTCAGTTCAAGGGTGCGAGACACCGGATCGACGACGAGATCTATTGTAATCTGTGAGCTTCCCTCTGAAACTGCACCATCGGGCATTACAAAAGTGCCACTGAAATCATCAGCTTGTAGCAAGAACTCCACTCGCTGCTCGGGCTTAATCTCCAAACTTGACTGCAGAACAAATCGCCCCTCAACATCTGTGACCGCAGCATCCCCTGTTGCGGTCAGTGTAACTCTAGCCCCGGCTATCGGAGCGCCATCAGCTGACTTCACCTGCCCATCAAAGGTCTGTAGCCCAGTGCCAGAAGTGCCACCACCGCATCCGGTACCAAGGCAAATCAGCGCCAGACACACCAGGGCCGACAGCAACCGTTTGCCCGCCATTATCCACCGAGGGGCGATACTATCTTTTTGATCCCTTTGCTCTGTCATCTTCCGAAGCCGATTCAATAAAACTAAAGGTGCCCAAAGTGACCCGATTTCTGCCGGTTCCTTGCTCACGTTGGGGGGTCAAATCTCTATCAAATGAGGAGAGAAATTTTCGAGTCTCGGCATGCACCCGCGCGCCCAGCTCCAGAAACCACCGCTTAATCACCGGGAGGTTCTCATCCGAAATGTTATCATATTCCGTTCGAGCATGCAGATTAGGGGTCACATGGGCGGCAAAGCAGTTCTCGACACCCGCCGAAAGGAGGTCGGACACATCTTGGGCCACAAAACGCATCCCAGTCTCTGGATCGCCGTGGGCAATCAGCGCATGCTGACGCAGTGCAATATGCTCATCATCTTTCGTGAGCACCGCTAGCCTTTCAAGCTCAAACATAACGGTATGGGGATTTAAATCCTTGCTCACCGCTCGCACCAGCTTAGCAAACTCGCTACGCGCCCCACGATAGGTGAGCTTACGTGCCCGGCCGCGAGAGTCAGCAAAGCGGCTGCTGTTGCTCCAAAGCCCTACCACACGCACCACTAGGTTTCGGTCGCCGCTATCTGGATGCTCTTCAAGGAGCCGCTTGACCTCAAACCGTTGAATTCCGGTCATAACGCTTATCTTGCTGGTGCTGCGCTGATAGCCACTGTGCGCAATCTCCTCCTCGGCGGCCTCAAGGAAAACCCCCTTGGCGATATCAACAAACTCCCTATACTTCACCCCGCGGCGCACACAGAAAAGCGCGAGCGGCCTCATCATAAACCTGAGGCATTTAGTGATTATGGCCCTTGGGTCGTGGCTCATTGCTGGTAAATCATTTTGGTATGCCGGGGCTGTGCACAGGCCTTGTTCCTAATAAGCTACGGAGCAGGTGAGACTTTCGCCGCCGGACTTTAGGCTTCGGCGGTTTTTTATCCCAGTTCTCTAAGCTCAGCCCGCTCTGAAACTAGCATGAAATCAGGCGTAAGCGTAAGGGGCCAGCGGCGATTCAAAAAGGTGTGTAAAATATCCAGTTTAGCCAGTTAGGGACAGATGACACCGTCCCTCCCCGCCTCAGCGGGCTACAATCCGGCTACGAACTAACTCTGTTTTAAGCCCCCACTCTCTGCGGGCAAAGCGACGGGGATATGCCATCCCCCTGCAATGGAATTGACCCGCCAGCCAACGAATTAAACCTCGGTAGCAGCGCGACTGATCTCGGGCCAGTAGTAATACAGCAGTGCGTTAGCTTTCTGTAGCACTCTGAGCCGCTGAGCGATCCTCGCTCCTATCTCCTCAGTAGTTCTCATAAAGGTGTCCGCTCCCTCCACTCCAGCGCTGCGCAACGCCTCCCCCATCTGCTGGTATCCCGATATAAGTGCCGCAAGCTCAGACGACGCTATCGCTGACTCAGTAGAATTTGCATCGCTCCAGAGCTTATCCCCGAGGGTTTTAAAGAGCTGCACCTGGTTACAAGCTCTAGCTCTCATTACGAAGGAGTTAGGCACCAAAGACGAGATATATTTCTGCATCAAGTGGTACCCGAGCAGTGCATCGATATACTGATCGCTGTGCATCACCCGTGCACCCACATGGCGGCGATGCTCGACAACGCCGGCTTGATGCTGCAGTTCACCTTGAAACATAAGATGCGAGAGCTGTGACTGCGCGACATCCTCGTAGGCCCTCGCATCAAGAAACGGCACTGTAAGTCCGTTAGTGACCGCAAACATGGTGCCCGAGGAGTACCCGCGGTGAGCGGTGACCGCAGGTATCTCTACTGGTAAAGCATACGATGCGTTCGCCCCGGTGAGCTCACGCTCATCAGCTGTCTCAATAAAACGCCTAAAGAATGTGGTCACATCCGGTGTGGCACCTGCTAGATAGGCCCGCACTACTGCCAGACGCGGCGCAGCGGATGCAAAACGCGCCACCTCGCCGGTGCCAACGATTCGAGACTCCCCCTCCTCTACTGGCAGATCCAAGCTGCGGTTTACTATCCCCAGCAGGTCAGTGGGGAACCAGTCAAGATCAGCACGGCCTTGACTGAACGGGCGCGCATCTACTCGCGCATAGTCATTGAGTGCGTTAGCATTTAGATCAAGAGTCACCCGCTCAGCGCAGCGCTCCAAAGAGCACTGATACTGCTCAAGCATGGGCACCGGCGCGTGGAGCATCATGTCATCGTCAAGGGATATATGTGGGGTATCTCTCATGATAAGCGAGAGTGCATTGCGAATAGTTCCGATGGTCAAGGGCAACCCCCGGTCCTCCCCCTCCGCAAAAAGTCCACGCATGAAAAGAGTCCTAAATGCTCGCTGCGCCTTTCCCTCCAGCCGATCGGCAATACTTCCTAGCTCAGCCCGTATTAGCTCTGGCCCGAGATATTCGACCTGTAGTCCACGTGAGCAAGCTTCTTTGACCACCGCACATACCGAATGCCGAGTGCTCAGATCAGGTGAGGTATCCACCACCCGAATACGAATCGAGTCGCGCGGATACCCATAGAACTCAAGACTACGCCGGATCGATCGAAGGAGCCGCGCTAGATCATCCGGGCGGTTTGCAGTTGGAATGACGATATCCCTTACATGCAGCGGATGGCAGCGTGCCAAAGATGTTGGAAGAACCGCAAGTCGGTGCGGTGGCACAGCTGTACGAAGTAATCCCTCAAGGTGAGGATATATCTTCTCAAGAAACCG
>JBILUF010000304.1:0-3670 GCA_044371155.1 Bdellovibrionota bacterium | reverse complement strand
TTAACGGTAAAAAAACCAAACTATCCTTGGTGCCTTCTGGTATTTTGCGGGCGCATCCACGCTGCGCAATCGGCGCAGGAGTTGTGCTGGACCCGCGCGTGTTTGTGCAGGAGGTGGCCGGGCTGCGTGAGTCAGGAGTTGATGTCTCCCCCCGCCGACTGGTGATAGATCAGGATGTTCACCTGATCCTTGATTATCATATCGCCATCGACAAGGCGCGCGAGGAGGCCAAGGGAAAAGATAAGATCGGCACCACTGGCCGCGGCATCGGGCCCTGCTACGAGGACCGCGCAGCACGTATCGGGGTGCGCGTGGCCGATCTCCTCGATCGCGAGGCGCTTACGGGCCGACTAACTAAGATTGTTGAAGAGCGGAATCTTTATCTGCGCGAGGTGCTTAAGTCCTCGACCCAGGTAGAGCTTGGGAACGTCCTTGAGACTGTTGCGCTGGCGGCGGAGCAGATTCTGCCGTTTATCGGAAATGTCAGCACGGCGCTGTATGACGCTCTTAAGCGGAGCGAGAGAGTGGTGTTTGAAGGGGCGCAAGGCACCCTCTTGGATACTACGTTTGGCACGGTGCCGTTTGTGACCTCCAGCAGCACCCTCTCGGGCGCTGTGACGACTGGGTGCGGCGTGGGGCCAAAGTCTATTGATTACGTCTTGGGAGTCGCTAAAGCCTACTGCACCCGAGTAGGAAGCGGCCCGTTTCCAACCGAGCTGCATGACACCACTGGTGATCAGGTTCGCGAGCGCGGCGGAGAGTTCGGCACCGTCACGGGCCGGCCGCGACGGTGTGGCTGGTTTGATGCCGTAGCGCTGCGACGAGCGGTGCGTTTAAACGGTGTTGATTCCCTGGTGCTTACCAAGCTTGATGTGCTCTCGGGCTTTGACAAGATTAAGGTGTGCGTAAAGTACATCCTCGACGGCAAAGAGATCGATGATCTTCCACCCCTTGCAGCGGACTGTGAGCGCGTGGTGCCAAAGTACGTCGAGCTTGACGGCTGGAAAGAGAATCTTCAGGGTATCACTAAATGGCATCACCTGCCGGGCACTGCGCGGCTGTATGTAAGTGCGCTGGCCGAGATGGTAGGAGTGCCTGTGTCGGTGGTCAGCGTTGCGCCGGAGCGAGAGTCGACTTTCTTCTCTTCGAGTGCGACGTTCCTAGAGAATTTCTTGGCGGAGCGCTAGTCCGCAAGCTCCCCTATTTCGCCACTCTAGATGCGGCCCTCGCAGCAAAAAGGATATTCAACGACCTGCTTCTAGACGGGTAGCCACCTCTTGCGCTGATGGCATCGAAGGCGCCGTCCCCACTCGCTCGGTAGATAACGAAGCAACGGCCGTGGCGTACAGAGCAGCCTCGCGCAGGGAGTGAGGGAACCGAACCAAGCCAGCTGCAAGTCCACCGCTGAAGGCATCCCCTGCCCCCGTTGTGTCAATCGCGCTGGCTTTCAGCGGGGGTACTAGGTAAAAAGGCTCCTCTCCACCTACTACTCCCGGAGTATGGGCTACGAAAGCACCCTGCGCCCCGAGGGTGATAATAACAGTTTTAGCTCCTAGCAGCTTTGCTGCTTCGCACAACTCAAGCGGTGGAAGTTCAAGCGGATTACTGGGAACCCTTCTGCCAAATAGGTGTTGCATCAGGAACTGGAACTCAGTTTCGTTAGGGGTGAGAATATCAGCGCTCTTTAGGAGATCGGCGGTGAGCTCATTATTGATCGGTGCGGGGTTTAAGATCGTGATAGCGCCATTGGCCTTTCCGTGCCGCAGCGCTGCCGCGGTGGCCGCAAGGTTACATTCTGCCTGCACCAACACCACCGAGGCCGACTTAAAGAGCGTTGCCTGCGAGTCTACATAGTGAGCCGAGAGGGATAGGTTGGCACCGAGTGCAACAACGATGCAGTTCTGTCCGTTGTGGTCGACTAAGATTGCTGCGGTGCCGGTGCTCTCGCCAGCTCGGATATCAAGCGCCGCACAGATCCCCTCATTTTCGATAAATGTGTTGATGGAATCAGCAAAGAGATCTCGTCCTACGGCTCCGATAAATGCGGTGGGTACCCCCTGTCTATGGCATGCGACCGCCTGATTGAATCCTTTGCCGCCCGGGCCGGTTAAGAATGTGCCGATACGGGTCTCGCCTGAGCGAGGAAGCTCTTCGGTCTTAAACGCGAGGTCTTGTACAAAGCTTCCAACAACAACGACCTTTGCAGGATTCATAAAAGTCCCCTTTGAGCCTTCTGCTTACAAAGCTCAACTAGTGCTGCTGGCGACAGCACCTCATCAAACCGCCCACCCACCGCCTTGCCGACCCATTGGTACACAGCTTCCCTCTCTGCGCTATGAAGCACAGGTGGCATCGCAATCACCTCGTCAAAAGCAGAGACGATCATCGTCGCTAGATCTCTGTTTGCGCTTAGGCAGGCCTCGTTGGCCGCCGCTGCCGCATCGACCGAGAGCGAGGATACCCCGCTCGCCCGCAGATGTTTTTGGAACATCGCCATTGAATCGCAGATAACGTTTCGGGTGCGTGGATAAAAGCTCGCCATCAGATTCCATGGGTCTCCGCCATCCCCGGCCGCGCGAAAATCAGAGCGGACGATTACGGCGGGAATATCGAGGAATTTAGCCACCATAAACTCCACAACCGTCCCTGAGTCGAGCTCGGTGCCGTCGAAGTGAAAAAGCCCTAGGTCGCAGCGCATTAGCTCAAGCAGATCTTGATTTCTAATTGATACGGGGGTGGTGTCACGCTGCTCAAGGGACTGCGGCATAACACATTGAAGCCTCTTCTCTGAGACATCGCTAATTGCTGCCGCAAGCGCCGCGTTCCCAAGCAGCTCCTTGAGATGAAAGAGCCCGCCGGCAAAATAAATCATCAGTGGATTATGTCCCATCCCGTTGTCACTCCTTGCTATATGAGGTCACGGCCTATAGCGGGTAGATCACCTGGCCCATAGAGCAGAGGTTAGTAGGCAGCTAGGATGCAATCAAGCGGAATCTTTCACTTCCGGTATTGGGGACTTAGCGCAGGAATTCGTGGCCGCAACGGCTTTGCGGAGTTTTACTTGTGCCACCAAGACCGCCGAGGGAAGGGTTACCCTTCGTGGTCTTTGTGGTCTTCATGGTTGAATTAAATGCCACGCCCTTCTGCACAATCTAACGAGCATGCTCGCCGCCTAGATAGCTTTGCTGGCGGTTTCTCACCACCAAGACCGCCGAGCTAAGGGCCTTCACTTCGTGGTCTTTGTGGTCTTAGTGGTTGAATTAAATGCCACGCCCCACTGTATAATCTAGCGAGCAACCGCATCGTCGCAGTAACTTTGCGGGGAGATTCTCCCTTTCAAGACCACTGTACTAAGGGCCTTCACTTCGTGGTCTTTGTGGTCTTAGTGGTTCAATTAAACGCCACGCCCTTCTGCACAATCTAACGAGCATGCTCACCGCCGAAATAGCTTTGCGGGGGCAGCCTCACCACGAAAACCACTGAGCTAAGGGTCTTCACTTCGTGGTCTTTGTGGTTGAGTAAGCAGCTAGCCCCACCATCTGGCATCGTGAGATTTTCTTTCTCCTCACAATCCACCAAGATAAAGATTCTCCTCTAGAGCCTAAACAAAAGGGAAACTCTTCGCCAGTTTTCCCGATAAGGATCTGTATGTATCAGTGTGGTATACTGC
>JBILUF010000303.1:0-3674 GCA_044371155.1 Bdellovibrionota bacterium | reverse complement strand
ATTTTGCGACATTAAGTGATAACGCTCGTCGATTCGGCGCTCAATATAGTGCTTGCCATAATCCGAAAGTTTTCCTCGATCAGCTTATGGAATAATTCGGTGTCAGGGCAGTGCCTCATAAGGATGAGCGGGTGCGAGTGGGACTACCATCAGAGGGCTACGCTACCCACGGGGGGCCCGGTTGCCCGTTGTGTACTGGATCGCTCGCAGGCGCAACTTTTGATGGTCCATTGTATCCGCGATTGTGCTATCTTTTTGCCGCTGAGGATACTCTCGGTGTGATACGGGGAGGGTGCATAGTGGATTCTTAACCAGCGTCATAAACAATATTCTAATTCGCTGCTCCTGAAGGCAACTTAACACCGTTCACTAAAAGCCAGTTTCCGATGCCTGACAGCCCAATCAGCAATGCTTGCACTCAAACTATCCCTATCGTACACCACCGCCTTGACGTAGAGCATAATCTTCAATTCTTGTTGTCGCCAGATTTTTGCTGTCAGGATCGGTGAAGATGGCTTCAAAGCGGATTCCGAGTTGCGACCCTGGCTGCTCCGTCAAGAACTTTACTAAACCATCTAGGGCTGCGTCATCATCAGGCAATCGTGTCTTTTCATACGGCATCGGATTATATGCTCGATGTTCGAAGTAATCTCTCCAGTATTGAATCTGCTCTGTTTTGGCGAGTGTTCGTAGATGGGGGAGTAGCACTTTCCAGTGACTTTGTACCTGGCCCACTTCGGTTCCAGCTGACTTGCAGTGGGTTCGAATCAGTGCATTGGCCAGCACTGCATCAACGTAACTATAGGTGCAGGTGGGTGCAAGCCGAAGCCAGTATTCATAGTCGATCGAGAAATGCAGCGCCTCATCAAAGAGGCCGCCTCTCGCCATTGCCTCCCTAGTAAAGTACATCCCGGGCTGATGTGGATGGTTGTTGCATAACCACCATCTCAGCAGCTCTGGCTGTCCAATATTTTGAAGAGGCATTTTGACCCAGTAGGAGGCGGCAGATTCATCCACCATCCTAACTTGGCCGTAAAATACCTCTGTTTTCGGATTTGTTGTCATTGCTCGTACGACTGAAGCGAATGCTCCTGGTTCAAGCCAATCATCGCCGTTAAGCCAAACACAGAGATCGCCTGAGGCCATACGAATTGCCTTGTTCAGAGCATTCGCCTCGCCGGAATCGGGCTCGGATATCCATGTAAGGTGAGGATAACGCTTCAAGATATCGATAGTGCCGTCGCTTGAGTTGCCATCGATAACGATATGCTCGAAATTCGAATACCCCTGTGCTTGCACGCTAAGAATGCAGCGATCGAGGTATTTGACGCAGTTATAAACAGGCGTGAGCACTGAGATTTTTGGCGAACTAGTCATAGTATCCTTAGGATGAGTCTGCTTAGGTACCATCCTGTGTTTAGATTGATATCGCTCTAGAGAGGATTCCGGGAACAAAGCGCGTAGTTACGATTAGTTCCCCCAGGACAGTGCTGTGTGAGTTTTAAGGTGAAGGAGTATCCCGCGGATCTAGTCTAGCACTTTACCAGAAGCTGTTTGTTCCTCACCTCATTTAAAGGTCCTCAACGCATCCGTGATTGCTAGATTCGATGAGTCTGCCAGGCACCCATGCCACTATGTAGTCATAAAACGAATAGTTTTCAGTGCGCGCCCCCACCATCCAGTGGTAAGATCTCCACATCACCAAATTGACCATAAAAGTCTAAATTTGTATCGATGCGTGGATAGAGCCGTAACCGACGCTTCTCGGCGCTGGGATAGGAGAGGTAAATTCGCGCTCGATCCTTTCGATCCATTATGTCCTGGAGGCAATCGTGGACAGCACGGTCAACGACGAATGGGTCAATGTCCTTGACGCACGCTGTTGTCTCATATCTACATCCCCAGTTGCAACGTCGACATTCAACGGGCATCACGACTGCTGATGTCAGTGGTGAGTAGGGCATAAACCTGCCGAAGTGTCCGCCGCCAAGGATAACTACGTTTGGTGTGCCCACGGCACATGCCATGTGGGCAAGTCCGCTCTCTGCCCCCAAAAGCAATCGGGCGCGCTTCAGGATCGCTGCTGCCTGGCTCAGGGTTGTCTTGCCAAAAAGATCAACCGCACGCGCTGGTTGACCGCGTAGCGCCGCGTAGAGATACTGCGCCTCTTTTGCTGCTCCAAGCCCGATGATCGTGAATCCAGCTTGAGTTAGTGATGCGAGCGTTTCGGAGTAATTCTGGTAGATTCGTAGGTCGTATTGCGCACCAGGCGCGAATACGGCAACTTTTGCGGGCTCTATTTGGAGCGCTCTATAAGCTTCATCTGCCCAGTTTTCATCCGCAGGCGCGGTCCAAACCTGAGGATGATATTCGGGGGGTGTAATCCCTAGCGCCTCAAGAAACACTCGGCACTTCTCAACCTCAGGCATCCAAGGGTCAACTGCTTTGATGAGAAGTGAATAAATCCTCGGCGCAAGTGCTCGGTGCTCAGGGGCAAGATTGAGCCCATCCCCCTCGAATCCAACGATGTCGTGGCACTGTGTTGCCGCGCTTATGGTGTCAGAGAGTAAATCCCTGGAAAATGTCGAGTTTAAAACAAGGTCGGGCTGCCAGGCTGGAAGCTCCTGCCATAGATTAGCCATCGGATCTTGGGCACTGGGGTCGAACGTGAGGATTTTATCCAACCATGGACAGGCAGCGTATAAACCACTCACACGCGCTTGGCATACTATTGCTAAACTTGCCTCGGGCCAGTGAGCGTGAACCGCACTGATTACCCCGGTGGCAAGAATGTTGTCTCCGATTGCATCCGCTCGGACGAACAGAATGCGTTTTTTGTTGGAATACGGCGGTGTCATGGGTAGGTCTTAATATCGTTCCACGGGCTAAATGAACGCGATTTTCTTGTCCAGGGGGTCCCTTTCGATAAGATAGGCTAACCTCTCAAAAGGATGCAGATAAATAGGGCCGGTTCAACGGTCTGAATCAACTAAGTAATTGCAGTCATCTGAGAAGAGGAGGAGTAAAGCGAACCCCCAACTTATCCCCCAATACGAGTGACCCATGAAAATTGCCGGCATTGATAACGTTTCGTCGAAAGATCTTACTCAGATTGATGAGGGATCGCAGTTTGCTGCGGTGATTCAACACCTGGTGTTGACCGCCAAGCCTCGACGGATAATTGAAACTGGGACCTATCTCGGTGAGGGTACGACGCGCGCTATAGCAAGTGCTCTAAATGAGGTTGGTAACCGAGATGCAGCGTTCTTTTCAATTGAGGTAAATCGCTCCAATTTGCAGCGGGCGGCGTTGAATTTACATTCGCGTGGGCTTCTGGAGTGGGTGCGCCTTTTGAATGGCCTTTCTCTGCCCCGTGAAAGTCTGCCATCTCAAGAGCAGATTCAGTCAACTCTGGTAGATAACCCTGAGTTTCCTGACATCTTTGTTGACCATCGTGAGGCGCAACGAGCCGAGCTGTACTATGCAGAAACAAACTTCGCAGAGGTTGAAGATAATCTTCTGGGTCGAGTGCTTGAGCTTTTTAACTCTTGCCCTGATTTTGTACTCCTGGATAGTGGTGGGCATATCGGCACTGCTGAGTTTGAGTTTCTTATCCCAAAGCTCAGAGCACCCTGTTTCATCGCACTTGATGACATATACCACGTGAAGCACCA
>JBILUF010000302.1:0-3676 GCA_044371155.1 Bdellovibrionota bacterium | reverse complement strand
CACTAGAAAGCGCAATAGCCCGCCCCGCATATATCGCTTCACCACTACTTTTCCAAACCCTGCGATCTCGGTATGCAGCACATTACCGCGACCATTTAATACCTGCAGCGGTCGCTCGGAGCGTGCCTCAAGCAGCGCCACAATCTGCTGTTGCTGCTTCTCATCCAAAGCGGTGCGCGCACCCGCGACATACCCACCGGGGAGCTTGGTGACTATAAAATTTGTCTTATCCATGGCGCGCCAGTCCTCGTGCAACCTCAAACACCCGTGCTGGGCTCAACTCTTGCGAACATGCCCAAGTGCCGGTGGGGCAATGCCTGCTACCGTGACGGCTGCACGGTTTACACGGCAACCCATCTACCTCTAACACCTGCGCCTCATTTCGCCACGGGCCAAATCCATAACTTGGCGAGGTGGCGCAAAAAATCGCTACAGTCGGCACCTTTGCGGCCGAGGCAAGGTGAAGCGCCATACTGTCATTACACACCACCACTGCTGCCTTGGAGATCACCCACACCAGATCGCTGATAGAGCTACTGCCACACAGATTGACTACCGGCAGGTTGCCACACACAAGCTCTGCCAGGGGCCGCTCTGCAGCCGACCCCACCACCACGACTGCATCGCCCTGCGCCACAAACCGCCGCGCCACCTCGCGATAGCCGCGCCAGTCCCACATCTTAGTGCGCCACGCACTACCAGGCACCAGCACCACCACACGCCGGCCACACAGTATCTGACTACGTAGCCCCTCGGTCACCTCATGCTCAGCCGGTGCGACTATGCGCAGCTCCTGAGGATATGCTGCCGGGTCACCAACAATCTGGAGGTTTCGCAGCACATCGTGCAGCGCCCCATCTCGAGGCCGTCGCTCATGAAAAAGCCAGCCCAACCGAGCAGCGCTAAAGCCCACCCGGTGCGGAATACCCGCCCACCACAACAACACCGCGGTGCGCGCTGAGCGCTGCAGTGCATAGGCTCGGTCAAATCCCATCTTCCGCAGCTCATCTGCCTTGCGACGGAGTGCACCCAAGGAACGCTCCGAGCCGTTTTTGTCAAAGGTAATCACCCCTGTCAGCAACGGGTCACGCTCCACCAACTGTTTCGCGGCCGGAGTGGTGAGCATCCATAACTCAGCAGATGGGAACTCTTGCCGCAGCGCCGCCAGCACCGGGGTCGATAGCACCACATCCCCAAGGAACGATGTCTGCACCAGCAGGATTCGCATCTTGCGCCAGCAATTTAACTTGTAAACCGGATCCCCTCAGAGCGGCACTGACGCATCCACTGCACCTCGCGGCGAATGCCCTCCTCTAGTGATACCGTGGGGGCAAATCCCAACACTGTCCGGGCTCGGGTAGTATCCGCGCCGGTATGCCGCGCATCCCCGGCCTGACGCTCATGGTAGCGCACCGACAGATCGCCAAGCTCTGTCCGCAGGATCTGGAGCACCTGATTAACTGTGGCTTGAGTGCCGCCGCCTAGGTTATACACCCCGCCCTTTTCACCGCGCTCGGCTGCTAGAATATTAGCAGCGACGATGTCATCGATATAGGTAAAGTCACGGGACTGCTCCCCGTCGCCGTAGACAGTGAGCTCCCTGCCACTGAGCGCATCAGAGATAAAGCGATTAAATGCCATGTCCGGACGTTGCCTTGGGCCATACACGGTAAAGTATCGCAGCGATACCGTGGGCAAACCAAACTCCGTGGCATACAGGCAGGCCAGATGCTCAGCAGCGAGCTTAGTCACACCATACGGACTTACTGGACGCGGATTAACACTCTCCGGAGTCGGAAAGCTCTCGGCATTTCCATACACCGAAGAGCTCGAGGCATACACGATACGCTGAATCGATGGCACCTGCCGGCACTGCTCCAAAAGCCGCTGGGTCGCAAGCACATTGCACGCCGTATAGGTATCAAAATATGAGCCCCAACTTTTACGTACACCTGCCTGCGCCGCTTGATGAAACACCCACTCAGCACCGGCCAAAAGCTGCTCCAAATTAACCGTGAGGAGCGAATCCTCTATAAATCGAAACGCCGGGTTGGCCCGAGCATTGGCAAGGTTACGCTCCTTAACCTCACGGGAGTAATACTCAGTGAAACTATCAATTCCGACCACCTCATGGCCGAGCGCAAGGAGTTTGTCGCACAGAGTTGAACCGACGAATCCTGCTACCCCTGTTATAACGCAGCGCATCTGAGCTCATCCAAAAAAGTCCGCTCCAAGGGCCACCAATTCTCCCACGGCTCGTACCCGTACATCGTAAAAGACACGCCTCACGGGCGCGCCCCGAATTATTAAACAATGGCTCGGATCAAACAATAAGAGCAGCGAAAATACCCCGCTTGCTTCTGGTCGTACAACAACCAAATCGGCATCTCACCTCTTTTTCAGCCATTTTAGGGGCTCTTTGCCCCTCGGCGCTATGGCCGCCAGCCCCCCACGGTGGATTTTCTGGCAATCAGAGAGCTTCCTAAGTCGACGCCCAGCAAATACGCTGGTAGAGTAGCTAGCATAGGCCTGAGAAGGTTTTTGTATGCTCACTATCCCCCGTATTGCACTCTACCGACCACACGACGATGAGGCGCGGGGAATCTTGCAGCTCTTCCCCCGTGACATTTACAGCGTGCGGGCAGTCGACAGCCCCGCGCATATTCTGGCTTACATCACCGAGGAGAGCGCTGCGTTCGATGCGATCCTCGTGCCGCCCCGCACACGCGACAATGATGGTGGGGCAGCCTTTATTCAGCAGGTGCGAGCCGAGGCAGCACTCCACGGCACTCCAGTGGTGGCCCTATGTGCAGAGCCTGAGCCCCACCTCGTCGCCGCCCTGTATGACTCAGGGGCAGAGGCCGTCATCTTACCACCGTTCGATCTCGACCTGATCCTCAGCCAGGTTCGAGCACTGCACCGGCTCCGAAGCTCGCTTGAGCGAGAGCGAGACTATGCCTATGAGCTAAGCGGTCTTCGCACCTCAACCACGAAAGCTCTCAACTGTGTGCGCGAAGGGATACTACTCTTCTCCCCAACACATGAACTCACCTTTATGAATCCCGCCGCCGGAAGATTTTTGGGCATTCGCTGGGATACTCCTCCGGAGCGTATCCATACCCTCACCCAGCAGTTTACCTCTCTTATCCATGCGCACAGCTCTGCCACCCAGGACCCTGGGCAGGACGACAGCGCATCACCGATCTCGATGGCTGAGACCACTATTCAACGGCTCAGTGGGGAGCAAGCCAAGGTCTTCGTGCGGATCCTTTCGTTGCCCCACCACACCGGCGAGTTGATCGGATATACCGTTGCACTCACAGACATCTCAGAGTTTGCAACCCTTGCAGCGCAAGTGCAGCAGAGCCAGCGCACGCGCTCCCTCTGTGTGCTTGCTGCCGCGGGATGCATCCAACTAGCGCGCGGAGGGGATCCAGTACGCGCCAAGTCGGCGGCGGATCTCTTTGATAAAGTCGTGCTGCGCGATGCGCAGCGATGCTCACTGTCAAATGTCATGACGGTTTTCCTTGAGACCCTCGACCTCATTGCCCCGCCCGCCGTTAAAGTGCGGGTCAAACTCGACCGCGACCTTGCACTGGCCGTGCGACCAGCGGAACTCTTTCAGGTGATAGGCCACCTAGTATTAGAAGGGATCGATTTCTGTGGCGAGCGCGGC